>JBLHLI010000023.1:0-13511 GCA_047618765.1 Enterobacterales bacterium
TATCATCAATACCATTTTCAAATAGTTCATTATCTGATAAATTTTGTTGTTCTTTAGAAAATTCATTCACATCGACATTAACATTTTCAAAACCTTGTTCTTCTAGCATTTCTCGTAATCGTTGCGTACCAGAATCGACCAACTCTTTAGCAACTGCATTATTAACCATAAATTGTACATGGGTTTCAGTTCCAGTGTGATTAATACGAATTGCCATGGGCCCTAACTCTGGGGGATCCAATCTTATTTGGGCATTGGTGTTACCTCTAAGTGCTAACATACTCACATGTTGAGCAAACTTTTGCTTCCACTTACCTGTTGAACCCCCAACATGTAATGTCGTTTCAGATGCTTTATTTATATTTTGTGCATTGTTTTGCTGATTCTGTACAGACGTTGGATCCATGATTGAAACATGAAGTGGTTTAATTCCAGAACTTGTCGAAGAATCATGAGTGCTGGCGGTTGAAACCGCAGCTGATGTCTGCAATAAACTAGCTGTAGCATCATCTCTTCTGGCACTTTGGAGCAATATATCATTAGCTTGTTTAGGTTGTACTAGCTCTGATTTTTCATTAAATCGTTTAGCAAGCTCAGTGCTTTGTATTTCTTTAGCGTTTACTTCAGATAATTTAGACTTTGACACTTCAACAGGTACATAAGTATTCTTTAAAATGGCATTATCTGCAATAACCTTTGCCTCTGTCTGTTCTTTATTAGCGATAACATTTGTTAGCTTATTATTGTTATCTAGAAGCCCTGTTAAGGATTTTATAGAATTAGAGGTAGTAGAATTAGAACTTTTTTCTGCTTTATCTTTTATTGGTTCTGCAGATACTTTTTTTGTTCCAGCTAATAAGTTGCTCATAATTTCTGATTTAGTAGCACTTTGTTCTGCTTTAGCTTTTGTTGGTTCTGCAGATACTTTTTTTGTTCCAGCTAATAAATTGCTTATAATTTCTGATTTAGTAGCACTTTGTTCTGCTTTAGCTTTTGTTGGTTCTGCAGATACTTTTTTTGTTCCAGCTAATAAATTGCTTATAAGTTCTGATTTTGCTGCTGGAGTATTAAGGTTTTTTTGAATATTAGCGGAATTTTCAGCAACTTTATCAATTTTGGCACTGATCTCATTCGCTTTTAATGCTTCTAGGGATTGTTTTCCGATCACGCCTTCTGTATTCGTTGGCTTATTATTAAGTAGTAAACTTTCATTTTTAGGATCAATTATTTTAGGGTCTATGTTTTTTTTTTCACCTATTTGTGAAAACACCTCACCTTTATTTTGCATATTGTTTTGTAGTTGAGATTCGACGTTAGACTTTGTAGTTTGCTGAGTAAGTGCCTGATCTTTAATTTGTCCCTCAGCTTGATTGTTAGAACTTTGTTGAATTGAATTGTTATTCACTGTAGGAAGTATTTTAGTGCCATCAGAGTTTACTATCTCCGCGGCTTTAAGTGATACATTAGCATCTTGACCTTTTTGATTACCAGCTACATTATCCGGCAAACTTTTGCCATCAGTTGGCACCATATCTCCGACATTAAGAGCAGCATGAAAACGTTGGTTTTTTGCAGCTTTAGCTAAGCTTTTCGCTTCTCCTGTCTCAAAAAATTGATTTAAGTTATCGATACTTTTTGTATTAGAAGCGTTTTCTGCATTTGAATATAACTTATCCCATTCCTGAACAGCATGCAATAATTCATTTTCACTAAATGGCGTATCATCTTGTTTTACATGATATTTTTGTCTACTCTCAATAGTGCTGTTAAGGGCATTTTTAAATTGTTCAGTATTTCCATCAGTAGAAATATTAGCAATCTGTGAAGCATTGTTTGATGAACTCTTGACATCCATCGAAGAGTCTTGACCAGTAGAACTTAAGAAATATCCTAGAAGCATATTTTGCCACCTTCAGCCTAATTTTACTTAATTCAATAAAGATACTAAGTACAGAGCAAGGTGTGTGCCAAATCTAAATTTGTACTGGAAATTATACTATATAAGCAGTGATTTTAAATATTCTGAGATGATTTTGTATTCATTATCCAGTTCTTTGAATTTACTTTCAGACCCTGATAACTCCTCAGTTCTACCCATGGTTTCAAGCACGGAACTTATTTCTGAGAGCTTTTCGACGCCTAGATTAGCACTACTACCTTTAAAGCCATGTGCTAATTCTCTAACTTTATTTGCATTATCTTCAGCTAGAGCCAGATTTAGATCGACCAAGCGTTTGTCAGAATCCTCAAGAAAGGTATTGATCAGCAGTGGAAAATCATCTCCCATAAGCTCTTTTAACTCTTCAATTATTTCATTATTAATACTTACTGCCATGATTTACATTCCACATTAAAGTTCTACAGATCAATTCTATGAGTATTTCCATTGAAAGACAACTTTTGCATGCCTACCACTGTCCTTATACACTACAGATTTACACAATGAAGTTATTAAAGCTATGCCACGTCCAGAAAATGGATTATCTGAATCTAATTTAGCAGAACAATCATAGCCTTTACCACTATCAATAACCTCTATGACCAAATCACCACCTGTTTCTGATGGTAAATGTTCCATTATTATTTTAACAAAGCCAGAATCGAGTAATTCAAGTCTTTCTTTCCTTAAATTGTAATAAGCTGAAAAGCCTTCAGCTGATTTCTTCAAACTTGAATGTAATCCTAATACTCCATGATCAAGAGCATTAGAGTAGAGTTCAGCTAAAATGGTAAACACTCTTCCCCGATAGGGATTTAGTCCAGGACATTCCATTAATATCTGTAAAACAAGTGGCAATGGATCAAAGCTACGTAGGGTTTCTGGTCTCAGTTCATATTTTAAGGCCCAATCAAGAGGACGAATTTTATTTTTCAGCCCTGCATGTTCTAACTCACTCTCATCGAGCATAGCTTGATTAAAAGTATATTCTATAAAGGTCAAATCATCACTTTGTGCATCGGTTTCACAAAATATACAAACTTCTTCCAATAGCTTTTCGAATAAAGTCTCATCGCTATCCACTTTTGCAATCAAATCAAGAACTCGTTGATCACCAAACATATCACCAGTTGGGGATTCAGCTTCTAATATACCATCTGAAAAAATGTACAACTTATCATTATCGTCAAATCGAATTACAGTTGTTTCAAATCGAAAGCTTGCAGAACTTAATACGCCTAAGGGTAAGTGCTTCGATTTAATAGTTTCTATTAATCCGACACCGGGTCTAAGAATATAACCATCTGGTAGTCCCCCTGTCCAAAGGGTAATACTTTGTTCACGATAATTAATATCACAGGCTGTTGCGCAACAAAAAACACCAACCGGTAATATTTGATTTAAGCGACTGTTAATTTCGGTAATGATGTCCGATATAGTAAATCCTTTAACGGTCATACCATAAAAGATTTCGGCAACAGGCATGGCTCCAATGGCAGCTGGTAATCCGTGGCCGGTAAAATCACCTAACATGATGTGAGTGCTACCAGAAGGAGTTCTTGCACAGAGCAATAAGTCACCGTTAAATACAGACATGGGTGAAAGAATATGCTTTATATTGGGTTGTTCAAGATTACCACTATGGGCAATATTATCAAAAACGCGTTTAGCTACATTCTGCTCATGAAGCATATGATCAGTATAAATACGTATCTCATTACGCTGCTCTAAGACTTCATCATATAATATCTTCATTCTCTCAAAGGCTTTTAGTTTAGCCTGTAAAATAACTTTATTATAAGGTTTAGTTAGAAAGTCATCTCCACCTACTTCAAGACATCGAGCGAGTTCAGTTGCTTCAGTTATAGAGGTTACGAAAATAATGGGGATTAATCTATCGCCTGACAAAGCTTTAATTTTTTCTGCGGCATGATAACCATCCATTATGGGCATAAGCGCATCAAGTAAAACAATATCGGGTTCATCATATTGAAATAGCTCAACAGCTTGCATTCCATCTACAGCTGCTAAAACATCATGACCTGACTTTTCAAGTATCTTTTTCAGTATCAAACGATCAATATTATTATCATCAGCGATGAGTATTTTCATAATATAGATCGTATATAAAAGCTAAATATTTTCA
Source organism: Enterobacterales bacterium (assembly GCA_047618765.1). GTDB lineage: Bacteria > Pseudomonadota > Gammaproteobacteria > Enterobacterales. The sequence continues at coordinate 4,086 of JBLHLI010000023.1, forward strand.
TTAAGTAATAGTAAATAGTTGCTCAAAGTTTGATATTGTTAAAATTTTCTTGATATCAACACTGCAATTAGTAATTGAGACTTCAGATGTATCTCCGCCTGCATAATCCCTAAGCAGTAATAACATTCCTAAAGCAGAACTATCAAGGTAGGTTGTACCAGCCAGATTTACTTCAAATTCATTACTTTTATTATCAGAGTCTTCATAAGCATTTTTAAAATCCTGATGAACACTAAAATCAAAACGACCTTGGATTTTGATAGTAAGTTGACCATTTGCACCTGAGCTTGTTGTTATACTCATTCAATATTTCTCCTAGTTAAATAACTCGTTACTTCTATTGCAGTATTCAATGCTAATAGAATAGTTTAATTGTTTATTATTTTTTTGAAGCTAGATTAACAATTCTCTGAGGAATTTTATTTAGTGATAATACCTCAGTTGCTGCTCCCAACGCCACAGCTGCTCCAGGCATCCCCCAAACGACACTACTAGCCTCGTCTTGAGCAATTGTATGGGCTCCAACATCATTAAGTCTTTTCAAGCCTTTTGCACCGTCAGCACCCATTCCGGTTAATATGACAGCAAGTGTATTTTTACCACAGGTTTCTTCAACGGAATCAAATAAAACATCAACTGAAGGACGATGTCTATTAACCTCCTCAGTTTGCTCAGTCTTTAAATATAACCTTCCCCCTCTTCGAAATATCTTCATATGTTCATCACCCGGGGCAAGATAGGCATGGCCGTATTCAAGTTCCATGGTTTTTGTTGGCTCAATAACATTAATTGGGGTGCAACTATTGAGCCTTTTAGCAAAAGAAGTACTAAATACCGGAGGAATATGCTGAGCCATAACAATAGGAGGTAGTGTATCGGGCAATGATACTATTAAACTTTTTATAGCTTCTGTTCCACCTGTCGAGGCACCTACTGTAATCACTTCTAGTTTACTTGTTCTTGAGCCAGTACTAGCACTTGGAGCTGCAATAGTCTTTGCAACTTCAGTATGCATGTTAGCGACATTAGCATTATTGGCAGCTTTAATTTTATCAACTAAAATACCCGTATATGCCATTAAGTTTTCACGTATGTCAGAATCTGGTTTTGCTATAAAATCAAAGGCACCATATTCTAATGCTTTTAACGTTACGTTGGCACCTTTTTTAGTTAGGGTAGATACCATTATGACTGGCATAGGTCGCAGTCTCATTATATTTTTAAGAAAGGTCAAACCATCCATTTTAGGCATTTCAATATCTAATGTTAGTACATCAGGATTGAGTAGCTTTATCATATCACGTGCCACTATAGGATCTTCTGCAGAACCTACAACATCAATATCAGGTGATTGTGAGAGTGCTTTTGTCAGTAACATTCTTATTAAGGCTGAATCATCAACAATCAACACTTTTATTTTATTCGTCATTAAATTATTTCCACTTAGTTTAATAATTACTTAAACATTTCTAATTCTGATGTGCTATCGGTCTTTGATACAATATCTGAATAGTAACTATCTTCACGTTTTGCAATAGTATCGTTATTAATAATAACGAGCTTTTTCATAGTTACCCTTCCTGTATCACTAAAATAATTAACTTTTCTTGGGTAAATATCTCCAGTATCTTCTGCTGTAATTTTAATACCTTCAAATTCTAGGTATTCATGTACAAAATTAATGTTCTTATTACCTACATCCATACTCGTCATATGAGATATTACTTTACCACCACCAAAAACCTTAACCTCAAGATTTTTTCTTTTACCACCTGCTCTTAATATTGAATTTATTAACATTTCCATTGCAAAATCACCATAGCGAGTGACTATCCCAGGGTCGTAATCATCACCTCGGGCTTTTGCTCTACGATCTATAGGTAACATAAAATGATTCATACCACCAATACCAGCAATCGGGTCTCTAATACAGGCTGATATACAAGAGCCTAATACTGTTGAAATCATTTCACCCTTATTACTAACATAGAACTCACCAGGTAATATTTTAGCCGTCATGATATCCTGATTTGCATCATGATATCTATTGATATGTTCAAAACCATCTAGACACTTTGGTAAATTGTCTCTTATAAAAACAGCCACTTATCAATTAACCCTAAACTTTCTTAAATGATGTTTTACCTAGCACATCAAAGTTACTTTGAAATTGTCCTAGTTGCTCGGAATGTCCTAAGAACAAATATCCACCAGGAGCTAATAAATCATAAAAGCGGGCAAATAATTTTTGTTGTGTTGGTTTATCAAAATAGATGACAACATTGCGACAGAAAATCACATCGAATGGTCCTTGGATTGGCCATTCATCCATTAAATTTAATTGTTTAAAAGCAATATTATTTTTTAACTCTTGATCAATATTCATATATCTAGCCCGACTGGGGTGTGCTTTAAACCAACGTTTAGCATTACGCTCTTCAATGGGTTCGATACGCTTTTCTTCGTATTCTCCTGCAATGCAAGTCTCAATGACATTAGTATCAAGATCTGTAGCTAATATTTTACAGTCCCACTGTGAGTAATTGGGTAAAGCATCTTTTAAAGTCATCGCTATACTGTATGGCTCTTCTCCAGTTGAACAACCAGCTGACCATATACGTAGTTTTTTGCCTCTTGGTTGATTTTTTACAACTTCAGGTATGATTCGTGATTTTAATAAATCGAAATGGTGTTTTTCCCTAAAAAAGTGCGTTAAGTTTGTTGTAATCGCGTTGATCGCATGTTCAAGTTCATCTTCTTGGTGAGTCTCAAGATAATTACAATAGGACTTAACATCTGTTAATTTTAATGCTCTTAGTCTTCTTGCAAGTCGGCTATAAACCATGTCGCTCTTTGCATCTGAGAGATTAATACCTGAAACTTTATAGACCAACTTTTTTATAAATTCAAAATCACTTTTAGTATAGTGATATTCTCTTTGTACTTTACTTGTAGTCAATTTTATTTACTCAACTTAATTAATTGTAGTAAATGCTAATCCGCTATAGTTTTATCTATCCATAATTTCATCAACATTCAGTAAGGTTTGAACTTCAGTGAGAATTACCATTTTTTCATCTATATCAACAATCCCTTTGATAAATTGAGTATCAATATTGCTGCCTAGATTTGGCGATTCACGAATTGCATTTACATCAATATCATATACTTCTGATACGGCATCAACAATAATACCGACCAGTTCTTTGCAATTTTTTTCTGTAGTGGTATTTAATATGATTACTACTGTCGTCTCATTATAATCAATTGTTGCAAGATTAAAACGCTCTCGTAAATCGATTACAGGGACAACAATACCTCTTAGATTGATGAACCCCTTGACATAATCAGGCGTATTAGGAATTGGTGTAACTTTTTCCCAGCCTCTAATTTCACGGACGCTTAATATACCCACTGCATACTCTTCAGAATCCATAATGAAACTGAGATATTGTTCAATGGCGATCTCTTTAGTTGAGTCTTCTGTATTAACTTTTCGTTTATTCATTGGTTTTATAAGCTCTCAATTCTAGATTTAGCTAAGTTTGAATTACTTTTATTTAAGCACTTTTTTCACGGGAATGGTCTATATCATCAATATCGAGTATTGCACGGGTATTTAATAAACTCACTACAATGTCATTCACTGTTGTCAAACCATCGATATAATTTGCATCAACCTGACCACCAAATTCTGGAGAATTACGAATATTCTTTTTATCAATAAATAAAACATCTGACATAGCATCAACAACTATTCCCATAATCCTCATCAGATTATTGGTTTCTAATCGTAAAATAATAACGACTGTTGTTTCGTTATACTCTGGTTTGCAAATTTTGAATTTTAAACGTAGATCAATAACAGGGACAATTGTTCCTCTTAAATTTAACACACCCTTCATAAAATCTGGTGACCGTGGAAGATAAGTTGGGTTTTCCCAAGTTCTTATTTCTTGCACACTCATAATATCAACAGCGTAAGTTTCATCTCCTAAGGTGAAGGATAGATATTGTTCATCAGAGCCACTACTATTGGCTAAGTCATCTGAATAATCATCAGTGACCTTCGAATCTTCCTCTATTTCAGATTCAGCAGACACTTGTTCTTTTTCATTCATATTGCTAATCCTTAAGCTGCATTACTGGCATTAGACATGACAGCTTTTTTAATGTGTTTAGCCTGTTGTATGAAACCAACAACATCTATAATCAGTGCAACTTTACCATCACCTAAGATAGTCGCTCCCGATATACCACTTACTGGTTTATAATTCACATCTAGGCTTTTAATGACAACCTGTTGCTGAGTCAATAATTCGTCAACGAGTAACCCTACCTGTTGATTTTCGCCTTCTACAACCACGAGTAATGATTCATCCATTTCGTTTGTATCATTTTCAAATCCGAACTCATTTGCAACATTGATAATCGGCACATAATCTTCTCGTAATTGATACAAGTCCAATTCACCACCAACACAACTTATTAATTCTTCTTTAATTTGTAGTGATTCATTAACTGACATTAACGGAATAATATATGTTTGATCGCCAACCCTAATTAATTGACCGTCTAAAATTGCCAAGGTTAGAGGCAGTCTGATTTTAAAGGTAGAACCAACATCTTGTTCAGACTCGACTTCAATTGAACCACCTAAGATATTGATGTTTCTTTTAACAACATCCATACCTACTCCACGACCAGATACATCAGAAACAATATCAGCCGTTGAAAATCCTGGTTCAAATAAAAGATTATAAATTTCACCATTAGTTAATTCATCTTTTGCTGAGACTAAACCTTTCTCAACTGCCTTTTTGAAAACTTTATCTATATTGATTCCAGCTCCATCATCTCGTATTTCGATGATAATATTGCCACCTTGGTGGTAGGCATCTAAATTTATTGTTCCTGTTTCAGGCTTTCCTTTAGCTAATCTGTCTTTTGGGTTTTCGATACCGTGATCTAGTGAGTTTCGTACTAAGTGAACTAAAGGATCTCCTATTCTTTCCATGACGGTTTTATCGAGTTCAGTCGTTTCACCAGATATTTCTAAATCTATTTTTTTATCCAGCTGCATCGCTAGATCTCTTACCATTCTTGGAAATCGGTTAAATGCAAAGCTTATTGGCATCATTCTAATTTGCATAACACTTTCTTGCAATTCACGAGTATTTTGTTCAAGTTGAGATAACCCAAGGCGCAATGTTTCTAGTTTATCCATAGTGAATTCACCACCAACCTGACTAAGCATTGATTGTGTTATAACGAGTTCGCCTACTAAGTTAATTAAGCTGTCGACCTTTTCGATTCCAACCCGAATTGACGATGAAGTTCTATTAACTTCCTTCTTCGGTTCTTTCTGTTTAACGACTTCTGTTGAAGTTGACAGTTCAATTTCAGATTCTGTCTTTGAGTCAGTGATTTTAACAATGTCTGCAGTTCTTTGTCCTTCATCGTCTAAGGCATTAATTGGCAAGTTAGTTATAATAAGCTCACATTCATCTATTACCCATTCGAACACTTCATCAAGATCTTCTTTAGCAATATCGGCCGTAAGGTGAATTTCCCATTCTAAATAGAGATCATCTGCTTTAAAGTCATTCCATCCTGGTACAGAAGATTCTAGGAGTTTTACTTTACAATCACCTAAAGATTCAATTTCTCGAAACATTCGAAGAGGTTCATTACCATTGCTAAGAATATGTGTTTGAGGTTTAAATACTATTTTCCACTGATCAGATATTTCAACATCAGAATCTGTTGACGCTTGTTCGACCTTTTGTTCATTAGTTGAATTAGGAGCGCCATCATCAAGCATGGCTTGAAACTTTTTGCCTAACTCTTTAGCTTGAATATCAGCACATTGACCATCTTCTTGTAACTCACTAAGCATTTCACGCATGCAATCAACGGATTCAAGTAGCAGAGTTATAGCTTCAGTTGTAACTTCTCTTTCACCTTCACGCATCTCATCGAGTAGAGATTCGAGAATATGTGTAAATTCGGCAACTGCCGTAAAACCAAAAGTTGCACTGCCACCTTTAATTGAGTGGGCAGAACGAAATATTGTATTTACCGCTTCATTATCAACATTGCCATCACTGAGAGACAGTAATAGCTCTTCCATTGTATCCAAACCTTCAAAACTTTCGTCATAGAAAACTTGATGAAATTGACTGAGATCTATCGTCATTTTTTATTCGCCTGTATTAAGCTTGATTTAAATAACGCGCTTAATTGTTTTTAAAAGTTGCTCAGGATTAAAAGGTTTCACAATCCAACCTGTAGCCCCGGCTTGTTTACCTTCCATTTTCTTATCGCCTGATGATTCAGTTGTTAACAATAATAAAGGTGTTGTACGATATTGAGGGAGTTTTCTTAATTCTTTAATCAGTGTTATACCGTCCATAATTGGCATATTCACATCAGAAACGACTACATCAAATTGTTGACTTTTTGCTGCGTCCAAAGCCTGCTGTCCATCACATGCGTCTGTTACATCATAACCAGCTCCACTTAATGTGAAGGTGACCATTTGCCTCATAGATGCAGAATCATCAACAGCTAATATCTTCGTCATTTAATACTCCTGTATTTATTTTTCAAAATGTACTCTCTTAATATATTAACGCTATTAAAGCTCTAATAATTCCATAGCACCAAGTAGTTCTACTGCTGCTAAAAACTCATCAGTAGGATTACTCAAATTGACTTCTTTGCCCGCTTCAATAGCAGCAGCCTTAAAGCTTAATAATAACTGTACACCTGCTGAGTCAACACGTCCGACCTTATCAGCCTTGACATCAAGCACTGTGGAGTCTTTATCCAAGGCTTTATCCATCCTTTCCTTTAGCGAGACTGCCTCACTGATATCTAATCGCTCTGGCAAACTCAAGGTGCATTTCTTTGACATTTTGATCCCTAATTTTTAAACAAATGTAACACTACAGACGGTTTAGAATTCTTCCCAACCGTCTTTGCTTTTAGGAGTTACAACTTTCTTGGCTCTCGCAGTATTAGCTTTAGCTTTATCATCCTTAGCTTCTACTGGAGTGTGAACAACCTTCGCGCCAGCTGAATCGTCAGTTGTAAAGAAGTCCATCAGTTCATTCATTAATCCAGCTTGTTCAGCCATATTTTCAGATGCGGCTGATGCTTCTTCTACTAATGCTGCATTTTGTTGAGTTGCTTCATCCATTTGAGTAATAGCGGTATTAACTTGATCAATACCAGCTGATTGCTCTTGTGCAGAAGTAGCAATTTCACCAATGATGGTACTAACTTGTTCAACTGCCTGTACTATTTCTCTAAGAGTATCTCCAGACTCGTTAACAAGTTTGCTTCCATCTTCAACCTTAATAACACTGTCTCTGATTAAGTCTTTAATTTCCTTAGCCGCACCCGCTGAACGCTGAGCCAGGTTTCTAACCTCGGCTGCTACAACGGCAAAGCCGCGACCTTGTTCACCAGCTCGAGCTGCTTCTACAGCTGCGTTAAGTGCTAATAAGTTTGTTTGGAAAGCAATTTCATCGATAACACCAATAATATCAGATATTTTATTACTCGATTCATTGATAGCAGACATTGCTTCAACGGCTTTGCCGACGACATCTCCACCTGATTCTGCTGTTTTTTGTGCATTATTTGCCAATTCAGTCGCATTCTTAGCACTATCGGCACTGAGTCTTACCGTTGAAGTCATTTCCTCCATACTAGCAGCTGTTTCCTCTAGTGCACTGGCCTGTTCTTCAGTCCTTTGACTTAAATCAAGGTTACCACCACTAATTTCTTGGGCACCACTTGAAACTGTAGTAGCTGAGGTACGGATTTCAGTAATAATTTCAGTTAATTTGTTAACCGTGGAGTTGGTATCGTTTTTCAGCTTACCAAAGGTACCTTTATAATCGGCATCAATTGTTTTGGTTAAGTCTCCATGGGACATTGCTTCTAATACAGTGGCTGTGTTATTGACGACATCTTCTGCAACACTTACTAGCTCATTCAAACCTTTACCGAGGGTTTCAAAGAAACCAGATTTATCATCTAATGCAATTCGAGACGTTAAATCACCATCAACTGCAGAATTCACTAATTCACCTATTTCTACTTCGATTGCAAGTTCATCGGTTCTATCAGTCCACTCGACAACTGTGCCTAAGCGTAGTCCTTCATCATTAATAACAGGTGTTGCAATCAGTGAAAAAGTCATATCAGCTACTTGGATAGATGTTTCATAAACATCAGTTAATTTATCTAACATACCTCTTTGATGGGCTGGATTTACATGGAAAGTATCTATATTAGTACCAATTAAAGAAGCAACATCAAATTTAGGAAGTACCTCTCTAATGGCGCTCTCTCGTCTTGATAGCATCACCTTGACCGCATCATTCAAATAAATAATATTGTAATCTGCATCAGCCATCATTACATTGGCTTGACAGACTTCGAGGGCACTAGCCACTCGCCCATTCTCATTGGCAGCAATTGTTGCAGCCCTTTCTGCGGCTAAACGTTTCGTTTTATCTTCCCATTCGACAACGGTACCAAGACGCTCACCTGCATCATTAAATACTGGAGTAGCAATTAGACCGAAAGTGAAACCAGCGAGTTCCAAGTCAGTGCTGTAGGTGGAGGTTAATTTATCTAACATCCCTCTCTGATGAGATGGGTCTTTATGGAAAGTATCAATATTGGTACCAATGAGACTTTTCACATCAAAGTTAGGTAAGACTGTTTTCAGTTGCTTTTCATTGCCTGACAACATCTCAACAACAGCATCATTGACATAAACAATGTTGTAATCTGCATCGGCCATCATCACATTAGCCTGACAGACATCTAAGGCACTGGTGGTACGTTGATTGGCATTAGCTATCGCTATAACCTTCACCTCTTCTGCTAAACGCTCAGTTTTATCATCCCACTCGACAGCTGTACCTATTCTATTACCTTCAGTATCAAATAATGGATTAGCAATTAAACCAAATGTTAATCCCGCTAAAGGCAAGTCTGTTTGATAAGTTTCCGTTAACGTATCTAACATTCCCCTTTGATGGGCAGGATTTTTATGGAAAGTATCAATATTAGTACCAATTAAAGTGCTAACTTTAAAATTCGGCAGTACCATCTGAATTTGTTTTTCGTTTTTCTGAAACATTTGATTAACCGTTTCACTGGTATAAATAATATTATAGTCAATATCTGCGACCATCATATTAGCCTGAGACAGATCCAATGCAGCAGCAGTTTTTTCATTTTGGGCAGCTGCTGATTTTTGTTCAGAAATATCAGTGGCATATTTCACTACTTTATAAGGATTGCCATTCAAATCCATAATTGGGTTGTAAGAGGCTTGTATCCAGACTTCTTTTCCGCCTTTACCGATTCGTTTGTACTCAGCAGCTTCAAACTCACCGC
>JBLHLI010000024.1:0-13367 GCA_047618765.1 Enterobacterales bacterium
CTAATGTCTTAAACACTACGGCTTATCAGGACATGGTTGCTGATCCTAACTGCTTCTCGATGAATATGGTACCAGGATATGCTGGAGGCTATACCCCTCAATTCGGTGGTAATATTACTGATACATCTATAACCATTGGTACTAAAGGACTGATTACTTCTGGTATTATGAAAGACTGGGACTATGATTTAAGTGCTGCAGTTGGTCGTAATGAAGCTGCATTCAACCTGCAAAATACACTGAATCCTTCCCTGGGTCTTAGCACACCATCAGACTTCGATACTGGTTCATATATACAGTTGGAAAAAACTTTTAACTATGATTTAGTAAAAATGTTTGACATTGTAAACTTTGCTACTGGTTTTGAGTGGAGAGAGGAAACTTTTGAAATTGTTGCAGGTGAAGAAGCTTCATGGAAAGCAGGGCCTTATGCAGACCAAGGTTTTAACATTGGTTCTCATGGCTTCAAAGGTTTTGGTCCAGAGGCTGCAGGCAGCAATACTCGTCGAAACATAGGTATATATACTGATGTCGAAGTTCAGGCTACTGATGATTTATTAATTGGTGCTACGCTACGTTATGAAGACTTTACAACCTTTGGTAATACAACGGATTATAAATTAGCATTTCAGTATAATCTCTCTGATGACATTTCACTACGTGGTTCACACAGTACTGGCTTCAGAGCACCTACTGTAGGACAGGCAAATGTGGTTAATACTCAGACTTCCATCATTGATGGTAATCTTGTCCAAACCTTTATTGCTCCACCGACATTCCCTCTAGCTGCATTCTATGGTGGTAAAGAACTATCACCAGAAGAGTCATTGAGTTACGCCTTTGGTGCAGTATATGATAATGGTGATTTCTTCTTAACAGTTGACTGGTATAGTGTTGAAGTAACTGATCGTCTTGCCCAAACAAGTCAAATAGATGTTTTGTCATCTGACCATGCTGCATTAAGAGCACTTGGCGTTGTTAATCCAGAGTTAATTTCGGCTGTTACCTACTATGCGAATGACTTTGATACAACTACAGAGGGTGTTGATATTGTTGCCAACTACTCAATGGAGACAATGGGTGGTAATACAATGCTAAGCTTAGCATTTAACTATAATGAGACTACTGTAGACCAGTTTAACGAAGCAACTACTTCGCTTGGAAAGGTACGTCGTCTGGAAGAAGGCATACCAAAATATCGTTCAACATTCACAGTTTCTCAAAACTGGGATGAGATTGATATGTTTGTACGCTTGAACTACTTCGGTGAATATTTTGCAACACATGCAGATGACACATCTGACTGGGGTTCTGAGGTAGCAGATTCTGCTATCACAATTGATGCACAAGTTACCTATGCTATTAACGATTCCTTAAATGTTGCCGTTGGTGCTAAGAACTTGTTCGATCAAGAGGCTCAAAAACTTAAACTAGACGGTGCTGGAAATCCTAATGGTGGATGTTGTGGTGGTATATACTACGAAAGTGGTCCTTTTGATTATATGGGCGCTTACTACTATGCGTCATTAACTTATAATTACTAACTTGTAGTTATATTTTTTAGTCAAACTAAAAACCCGCCAATAGGCGGGTTTTTTTTTACAACATCATTTAAAACTCTACATTATTTATAAATGACAGTTTCATAATTATTAATAGAATGAGTAAGTGCATTGCTTAAATCTGAAAGATAATCTTCATAAGGTATCCAACTTGATATGCTTTTTTGATGTACCGGTTGCTTAATATCAATTTCACTTAATGTTTGAACATGTTGCCTATTTGTATGAAAATCAAGACATCGAGGTTGCCAGCCAAGTCCACAAAGTGACAATACCTCAGTCAGTATTAACTCAGGTTCTTTGACCAGAGATTCATAGCGGACATCTAATATAGCTTCAGGCATCAGAGCATGCCAATAACTCATTAAATCTTCATAGATTAAATAGTATTGAGCAATTTCATTTAAACTGCAAAAGTTAGGTTCATTTAATTCAAAATAATTCCTAAATATAGAAAACCCTACATCCATAGGATGGCGTCGCATATTAATAATTATTGCATCAGGCAATATACTTTTTATAAAGCCTATTGACTGAAAATTAGATAATTGCTTATCGATAAAATAACGGCATTGTGGTATCTGGGCAGTTGCCATTTCGATATAGTCAGTTCCTAACTCAGCGAGTTGTTCTTTTGTAAGTAACTGACAGGCCTCTGGAAACTGCTGCCCTGTCATTTTTTTAACTTTTGCTGCAATCTCACGACCTATGAAAGGTAACTCACCAGCAGCATAAATCGATGTATGTGCACCGAGCATCGCTTCCAATAAGGTTGAGCCGCTTCTTGCTTGTCCAACGATAAAGATAGGAGTAACTTTATGATTTTGTGTATCAGAATAGACTTGAAGTTGCTTTTTTGTAAAAACGTCTTTTATTGATTGGTAAAAAGGTATTAAGTCGGTTACTGAAAAATTAATCATACTACGCTGTAACTCATTGGCTTTGGTTAGATATTGCATTGCCAAGGCTGATTCATTAAGGTCATAAAAGGCTTTGCCTAATGAATAACACAGTGTCATCTGATCATTTTTTGAAAGTTCACTTTTTGCTAATTCATTTTTAAGCACAATGATGTCTGGATCATTAATAGCTTTAAATTTCTTTTGCCTGACCAGGGCTAAATAGGCATGATAAAAGTAAGGGTCGAGCTCTAAAGTCATTCGATATAAATGTTCTGCCTGTTTGCTTTTCCCCATTGAACTTTGATAATTGCCATATAAATAGAGTGCTGGAGCATGTTTTGGTTTCATTGCAGCAGCTTTTTTATAGTATTGGCCTGCCTTATCGAATATTCTTAGTTCATTATAAGCATTGGCAAGATTAAGTAATGGGATGGGCGATTTTGGTATAAACCTTACTGCTTTATGATACATTTCTACAGCTGCTTCAAAATACGAAACTGCCATTGCAATATTTCCTAATCCCCAATAAGCCTCTCCATTTTTAGGATTAACTTTTAATGCTTCTCGGTAAATAGATTCAGAAGCTTTAAATTGTCCTCTTGCTTGCAATTCATGAGCAGTTTTTAGGTCACTCATATATAAATACGAGTAGCTTTTATATCAAGATGTTGATTTTCTACAGCGGCTAACTCTTTAAAGACACCTTTACTGCTCGCTGCAGTTATAGCAATGGATTTTACCCCTTCATTAAGGCATATTATGGCTTCTTCTACTTTTGGGATCATGCCATCTTTAATGACTTTTTGCTGAATAAGAATCTGAGCCTGGTCGGGTGTTATATCAGTAATTAAAGAATTGGGATCATTAATATCTCGATATATACCACCAATTTGAGTGATCAGAAGCAATAAATCTGCACTCATAGCTATTGCGATCTGAATGACAGTGGTATCAGCGTTAATATTATATATATTACCAAGATCATCAATCCCTAAGGTAGCAATGACCGGAATTACATCAATCGCTAATAATTGCTGTAATAATGCTACATTTATCTCTGTAACGTCCCCTACTTCACCAAAATCAATCAATTGGTCATTGTGACCCGATACTTTGATAGGAGGGCGTTTAGTGGCTTTAATCAACGATCCGGATGCACCATGGCAACCAAATGCAGGCAGCCCTTCTGCACATAATAAAGCGACTAGATTAACATTAACCTCTCCTGCTATTGCTTGTTTAACGACAATTAAATCTTCTTTAGAGGTGATTCTTCGGCCAGATATTTTATGTGATTTGAGACCACATTGTGATTGCAATTTATTAACCTGGGGACCACCACCATGTAGAATGATAATATTCCAACCTAGACGATGCAGATCTTCAACATTTTTCGCTAACCCCTCTCTCTCTTGCTCATCAAGTAATACATCTCCACCAACTTTGATTACTGCAAGAGGCTTTTTCTTAGTACCATACATAACTTAAGGCCAAAGTCCTGGAGCAGTTAAACCAAAGTGCGCAGGTTTGCCCGTCATAAGATTAAAACACTGTATTGCTTGGCCAGCACCGCCTTTAATAAGATTGTCGATTGCACTAGAGCAACAAAGAGTCCTCTGCCCTGTTAACTCGTCAATACGCACATTAATAGATACTTCAACTCTTGCTGTTCCTGCTACGGCTACAACTTCTGGTGAAGCTCCATTAGGCATAACGGTGATTAAGTCATGCTTGGAATAATACTTCTCAAACAATTCTTGGATATCATTTTCATTCATATTTTCTGGTAGATCTAATTGAGATACAGCAAGTATTCCCCTAGCTAGTGGCGCAGAAACAGGCACAAAATCCAAAGATATTTTACTTGCTCCAGCATTAGTCAGTGTTTGGACAATTTCAGCGCGATGTTGATGATGCAGGGCTTTATAGGCTTTTAAATTATTAACTCTAATAGCATGATGAGTTCCGGCTTGAGGTTTAACACCTGAGCCAGAGGAGCCTGTCATAGCAACAGTTCGAACATTTGTACCTACTAATAACCCAGCGTCTGCCAGTGGCAGTAAACCCATAGCAATACCTGTAGCAAAGCATCCAGGACTCGCCACATGTCTTGCCGTCTTTATTTGAGCTTCATTAAGTTCAGGCATACCATATGCAAAGGTACCAAGCCGTTCAGCACAGGGATGCTCTGGGGCATAGTCACGAATGTAATCATCCAGATTTTCTAATCTGAAATCGCCTGATAAGTCGATGATACGTACATCTAAATCAAATAACTCCATAGCAACTTTTGCCGTGGTAATGTGAGGCATTGCCAAAAATACAATGTCGGCACCCGATGCACAGGCTTTGGGTGAAATATCTTCAAGTATGATGTCGTTATAGCCAGTTAATGTTCGATGAACCTGACTGATCGATTGACCGATATAATCCTTGCTAGAAATATGATGTATTTCTACTTCATCTCGAACAAGAAGATGGCGTAACAGTTCTGCTGCCCCATAGCCAGCTCCACCAATAATCGAAACTTTAATTTTGCTCATCGAACATTCTCCTAATTAGGTTATTCTCTGTCTACAAAGTACTTTAACTAATACTTCTAAATACTTGTTTTAGATACAATTAATGCAACTCTTTGTCCGGGTGGGACTTTGGCATTTGGAAAGACAATTGCTTGTCCCTCTGATGCAAATTTATAACCGCCATTATCATCTGTAGTGAGTTGAAAGCCAAGTGGAAATTCAGTGAAATTCGATAGGGAGGAGTCAATATTCAATGAAAAGTCTAATTCAGACTGTCGAATGACTTCATCATCGACTTTAAAAAGATTAAAGCCGTTTGAGTCAAATTTTTCACAAGCAATGTACTGATCATTAATTAAGCTTTTTAAATTAACCATTAGACTTGAAAATGAGTCCATATCATTCTCACCAAAGGGTTTTACCTGCCCAAGTTCGACGGTAAAGGCATTTGCTTGAAATTCATGGCTAGAGAAGTACGAAAAGGTACCTGCAGGCTGGTGAGCCAACAATACGGTATTGATATCACTTTCTTTGAAAAAGTTTAGGTAGCGTTTATTCCACCCTCTTCCATCTTGATAGGGATAAATTGCAAACTTTTCATATTTAGAGGTTCTAATAGCCGTATGTAGATCAAAGTGACAACGTTCTCTTGTACTCATAGAGGTCTGTGCTTCAGTAGTTTGTGTATCTGAAGCTAGATAGAAGTCCCTTACATATTTCTCAAGCAACCCTGCTCTTTCGGCCTCAGGATGCTTTTTGCCAAGATGCTTTTCACAAAATAGTCGATTTAAATTTTCATCTAAAAATCGCTTACCTGAATTCATTGCCGGTGGATTACCTATTATGAATAATAGTCTATTTTTTACCGCTAATGTACCAGTCAATATATCCTTAACTAGCTGATCACATATTTCTATAGGGGCGGTTTCATTACCATGTATACCTGATGAGATAACAATATCCGTAGAACTAGCAATGGCCGGTTCAATTTGCAAAACACCGGTATCTAGAAGTGAAATTAAACAATTATTGTGTTTAACCTTAAGCACCGTGCTTAGATTCATTGGATTTTCTTGGGTAAGTTTTAAAAAACTGAAGTGTTCTAACAGTTCATTATTTAATATATTCATAGTTTTACTTTTTTGATTTATTGACTTATTGGTTTTAAGACAGATGCATTTAAATTGGTTAGCGCTTAATTAATATTTCACCTTGCTTTAATATTTCTTCAGCTTCGGCTCTAGGTAAAGGGCGTGAGAATAAATAACCTTGCACTTCTTCGCAATGATAAGAGCAAATGAATTTAAGTTGTTCTAGAGTTTCACAGCCTTCAGCAACAACATTTAAACCAAGGTTATGGGCCAGAGTGATTATAGAAGCAACGATACTAGCATCACCTGGGTCAGTTGTGATATCTCGAACAAAGGATTGATCGACTTTTAGTTTATTTACCGGGAAACGTTTTAAGTAACTAAGTGAAGAATAGCCTGTGCCAAAATCATCTAATGATAAGCAAATACCCATCTCGCCTAGAGTTTTTAGGGTACTTATGGCATGTTCCATATTTGCCATTAATGTCCCTTCAGTAATTTCTAGTTCTATATACTTAGGCTCAAGCTTATATTTCTCAAGTAAACTACCAACTGTCTTAGGTAAATTTTCTTGTTGAAATTGCCGTGCTGAGAGATTTATTGCAATAGCACAACAACTTGCGTTTATTTCAGACCATTTTTTAGCTTGACTGATAGCTTGCTCTAAAATCCAATCACCCATAGGTACGATTAAGCCAGTTTCTTCTGCAACAGGAATAAAATCTGCTGGTGATATCATCCCATCCTCAGGGTGGATCCATCTTATGAGTGCTTCAAACCCCGTTAACTCACCTGTTACAGAGTAAACTTTAGGTTGGTAATAAAGTTCAAGTTGATTTTTTTCTATGGCTTCTATCAATTTATTTTGGATATTAAGACGTTCAACAGCAGAACTAGTCATTTCTTCTGTAAAGAATTGATAGTTATTCCTGCCTTTTTCTTTAGCAGAATACATGGCGATATCAGAATTTTTAATTAATGTCTCAATGTCTTGACCATCTTCTGGGTAAATACCAATACCAATCGAAGGACTAGTTATTAGTACTGTTCCTGATACTTCAATCGACTTTTTCATTCTACGAATTATTTTATCTGCACAAACTCCAACTTGATCAGCATCATGGATATTCTCCAGAATTATGACGAATTCATCACCACCTAAGCGTGCAACAGTATCCGCTTCTCTCACGCAACGAGTTAGCCGCTGAGCAACCTTGCGAAGTAGCTCATCTCCAACAGAATGGCCAAGAGAGTCATTAATAGTTTTAAAATGGTCAAGGTCAATAAACAGCAATGCAAACATCGTATTACTTCTTTTTGCAGAGGCTATGGCATGACTGAGTCTATCCATAAAGAGTGAACGATTGGGTAACTTTGTAAGGGAGTCGTAGTTAGCAAGCTTTCTTAATTCTTCCTCAGAACGTTTACGATAAGTGATATCGGAAAAGATACAAATATAATTACTAACTTGTCGGTTATTATCGAGAACTTTATCGATCTTTAGCTCTATAGCAAACTTATCGCCATTACTTCTAGTTTCCCACAGTTCCCCTTCCCACTCACCAAAGTTACGTAATGTGATTTTAATCTGCTGGTATTTCTCATGGTTATCGCTAGATTCCGAGAAGAAATACTGTTTATTAATTGTTTCAGAGGTAGTTAGCGCTGTTATTTGATAAAAAGCCTGATTATTTAAAACTGATTTAAATTCAGGATCTAAAATACTGATCCCATCCATGGTATTTTCAAAAGCTTTGGCAATTAACTTTAGTTTATCTTCTGTAGCTTTTATTAATGTTATATCTTTAATTGAACCAAGAACTCTAATGGCATTATTATCTGCATCTCGTTCAACAACTCTAGCTCTAGCCAGCACCCAGATATAATTACCAGTAGTATTTAAGACTCTAAAGAAAGACTCATAATAAGGTTGAGCTCCCTTAATATGTTCCAGAATCAGATTATAAGTATCATCACGGTCATCAGGATGTACACCTTCAAAAAAACCTGACATTGTATTTTTTGTTGATAAAGGAGCTTTAGCGAATTTCATCGATTGGTTTGTACGAATTAACTCATCATTTGAAATATTCCATTCCCATAATTCATCACCACTACCCCACAAGGCAAATTTGAAGTTTTCTTCACTTTTCTTAATTGCTAGCTCAATTCTTTTAGCTTCGTACAATCTTAATCGACGTCGACTTATTATCAGGTAAATGGTAAATACTATAAATAATACTTCTAAAAAATGAATATATTTATTGCTATACCAAGGACGAGCAATACTAAAATCTAAACGTGCAATATTTTTATTCCAAGTTCCAGTATTATTAGTTCCTTGGACTTCTAATGAGTAATTAGCACTTTTTAATTTGTTAAATAAAATACTATTTTTATTTAACAAATTGATCCAAGGCAACTCCTTTTCAAAGTTTAGATTGTTAGTGTAAAGTCCATCACTATAAAGTCGATATCGATATTTATTAGTATGGGGACTGGTAAAGTCTAAAGAAGCAAAAGTAATTTCTAACTGCTCAAGTTCGATAGGTAGTGCAAGGGCAGTCATTGGTTTATCATTACATTCACTACCTTCACAAGTAAATTTAACGTTCTTAATGTTGAAATTTTCATTGCAAGGAAATATATCCTCTGAACAATAGGCTGATAAATGGATAATTCTTAAAGGCGGCTCATATAAGTCAGTTGTGAATTCAATAGGGTTGATTCGGTTAAAACCATTAATTGCGCCGAAGTATATATGGCCTTTACTATCTAGAAAATAAGCCCCTTCGTTAAACTCCTTTGCGTGAACGCCATCTTCATCAGAAAAATGTCTAATCATGTTAGTTGTTCTGTTTAACTGAAATATGCCACTGTGAGTACTAATCCATAGATTAGCAGGAGTAGCATTATCAAGTACTAAGCCATTGACTATCTGGTATTTTAGTTGACCATATTGTTGAAACTGTTCAATATCATAGCTGCCATCTTCATTGATAGTAAGATGATTTATTCCATTGCCCGAAGTTCCAAGCCATATACTTTTTTCTGATTCTTCAAATAGAGCTGAGACGTAGTTATTGCTTAATTGATCGAGTCCAGCTTCAATTGCAATTGTTATACTGTCTTCAATAGGATCATATTTAAATAATCCATCAACAGTGAGAAGCCAGAGCTTATTATCTATTGAATTAATGACTGATAATGGTCGTTTGCTTGATGGCGAATTTACGTCACTGCCCTTGAGAGGAATTTTCTTCAGTGTTTTATTTGTTAAATCAAAGGCATGTAAGTCATAGCCTTCTATCGTGGCATAGATAACATTGTTATGATGGCTAACACTTGATACCTGTGCATTTTTTGGCAGAGAAAAATTTGGTTTGCCTTCAGAAGTAATTCTTTCAATTACACCTTTACCGGGCTTATAGCGGATTAAAGTATCAGAAGTTGCAAACCAGTAATTATCATTTTCTTTGGTTATTGAATATACTTGAGGCTCCTTCTTTTTTCCTTTAGCTTTTATGGTAATAGGGGTTATTGTAGAATCTTTTTGGTTAAGTCTTTTTATACCGCCATAAGTAGCCAACCAAATATTTTGCTCATCGTCCTCTATAAAATCCCATACTATGGCATCGAGAGACATATCATCTACACCTAAGCTCCTTTCATTAAAATGTTGGAGATGCAGGGTTTTAGGACTCCAAACTAAAGCACCATAGGTACCTGTGGCAACCCACATTAACCCCGAATTATCACGCTTAATAAATTGAATGTCGGGTGCGGAAATTGATGAGTTTTTCGTGTTAACCTTAAGTTCAATCGAGGTAATGGCATTTGTATCGGGATAATATACAAACAATCCTTTTATCTGAGAACCTAACCATATATTGCCGTTAGAGTCTTCACTGATAGCAGTAATGCTATTAACATCAATAGACTCTGAGCGGTTATTCTGATTACTGTCCAATTTTTCAAATATTGATGCCTGTAGAGTTTTAAAATAGACTCCTTTATTTTCAATTGATATCCAAAGAGTTTGACTAGAATCTATAAAAGCTGTTTTGAAATTACTAGATTGTTCAATGCCTTCAATATTTAAATTATAAATCTGGAAAGAATCGGATTTATCATCGTATTGATAGAGACCCTGGTTTGTACCTACAATTACGGCTGTATCATAGGGCTGGATAAAGTTAACCTTAATAGGAGTGTCAGAAGCTCCTTCAGAGACTAAATAACGCTTAAACTTGTCTTGATTTCCTTTTATCAAAACATTTATACCATTTTGTGTTCCAATCCAGAGACGGCTGAGCTTATCTTGACTAATCGTTGTAATATAATTATGTGATAAACTGTCAGCTTCTGCTTGTTTCGAAAAATATTGTATAAAACCGGTTTCGTTGTAATTTAGACGATTTAAACCTTTATCGGTTCCTACCCAAATGACATCTTGAGCGTCTTGAAATATAAACTTAATTGAATTTGAAGATATTGAATCTACATTGGATAAGCTTTGAAAATAACTCTTGATGTTAAAACCGTCATAGCGGCTTAATCCATGACCTGTAGCTAACCAGATAAAGCCTCTTTTATCTTGTAGTACTTGCTCAATATTATTGTCAGACAAACCTTTATCAATACCGATTACATTAAAGCTCGATATTTTTCTATTTTTCAAAGGTGATTTATCATCTTCATTATGAGGAAAAGCTGAAGCTGAAGTTGAGGTTAATAGAAATAGAAACGCTATGACTAAACAGTTTATCAAACGGCGAACTGAAATGACCTCACCAATAAATGGAGATGCGTTGTTATTATTTTTAGTCATAATATAACATGTTAATAAATATTACCTAACTCCATGAATTGCCAAGTAATAATAGATTATTTTTAAGGAAAGTAACAGCTTTACAATACTATAAATGAATAATACAAGAATAATCAAATTCAAATTAATGATCCATGTTAAATATCTTCATTGCTTGGACTCAAATGAAACAAAATTAAATACATTAAAAACAGTTATTTTCGAGCAATTGATATTCCAATACCAATAGATAATATATAATATGCCTATAATATTAATTATCAGTATAAATCACATTCAGGAACACAGATGAAAACACTAATGGATAGAGTTGCTGATGCAAAGACTAGAATCAAAGAAATATCTATTGAACAATTTAATAGTAATGCCTTTAGCAATTACACAGTTATTGATGTAAGAGAACCCAAAGAACATATGGATAGTAGAATCCCTAATAGTATTAATATCCCAATGGGGGGTCTTGAGTTTGAAATATTAAAACACTGTGAAACAAATGGCGTGGACACTAAGATCGTTTTATATTGCAGATCAGGAGGTCGCTCTGCTTTGGCAGCTGAAACACTTCTTGATTTAGGATTTTCAAATACAGTGTCTTTAGCCGGTGGCATTAATGCATGGCAGTCAGCTTAGACAGTCTATAGTGTAGATTACTAGTAGAATCTAAATAATTATAAATGAGTTAGCAAAGGAATTGAATAATGGTAGACCAAAAAGTATATAAAACAGATTATGAAAGCGAATTTACAGATTTTTTTAAAAGCCTTTCATCAGCAGATGAACCTAGTTCAACGGCTAAACAAGCAGAAATCAAAAAATATACAAAGATTAATAAGATGAGAGATACGGAAAATAAAGTTTCAACAAGAAACAAGCTTTGGAAAGACTTTTAACACTTACTTAATAAGAAGTATTTTAAAGTTCTTTTTCACCAATGGTAAATGATAGCTCAGGCAAACCATTTACCATTGCTAGTATGCTATCTCCTCTCGAAATAGGCCCTACTCCTGATGGGGTTCCTGTAAAAATCAGATCACCCGGTTGCAATCTATAATAGGTTGATAATTCTTTAATAAGCTCAGGAACACTCCAAATGAGTTGATCAAGACTAGATGTCTGTTTCTCTTCACCATTAATCAGTATTTTTATTGTCTTATCTTTTTCAGGTTGCCAATTTTCTGCTAACAACAATTCTCCCACAGGTGCTGAGAAATCAAATCCTTTCGCAGTATCCCAAGGCCGACCTTTTTCTTTGGCCTGTTGCTGTAAGTCTCTACGTGTTAGATCAACTCCAACAGCATAAGCGTAAATTGCATCATTCGCCTGTTCTAGAGTCATATCTGTACCAGCTTTTCCAATAGCGACAACCAATTCAACTTCATGATGCAAATTAGATGTTCGACCGGGCCAGGGAATATTATCTATCTGGCATACAGCGTCAGAAGGCTTACTGAAAAAGAAAGGAGCATCTCTGGTTGGATCACCACCCATTTCAATGGTATGAGCAGTATAATTTTGACCTACACAATAAATTCGACGAACAGGAAATGTTTGTACAGATTCAGCTATTTGGAGTTGAGAATAGGTTAAGTTAAAAACAGAATTGACCATTTATATCACCATCTAAGATCAAATTTAAAGATAATAAGAAGGTATAAAACTGACTAGATGCGATAAGACTAGCATCTAGTCAAGATATATGGTGTCCCCAAGGGGAGTCGAACCCCTGTTGCCTGGATGAAAACCAGGAGTCCTAGGCCTCTAGACGATGGGGACATAGAACTTTCACTAGCAATTCTGCTAGCGAGCGCAATTCTAGCTATGGCAAAATCATATGTCAATATAACTTCTGTAAATAATGCATTTAGTTATAAAAATAATTACATTTTGTGCAATTGATGCACGATTATCGAATTTCTTTTCAAATTGATGGGTTAATACAATTCAATAAATACCAATATATGATGCTTTTATTACTAATCAATTAGATGTGACGATTGATGAAAAAGATATAATTACTATGGGAGGCTTAGTCGATGATATTCGTGCAGTTCAATAAGCAATCTAGATGTCTTAATGATGAAAGTGGTGTCCCCAAGGGGAGTCGAACCCCTGTTGCCTGGATGAAAACCAGGAGTCCTAGGCCTCTAGACGATGGGGACACTAATCTTTCATACTACATTGGCTTTTAAACCAACAGTGCTTATCATTAATTGGTGGAGCTAGACGGGATCGAACCGTCGACCTCTTGCATGCCATGCAAGCGCTCTCCCAGCTGAGCTATAGCCCCAATACCTAAACTCGTTATATAAAACGTTAACCAAGTTAAAGCGTGGCGCATTTTAGCAGGCCTATCAAAACTGTCAACAATAAAATTGTTGATTATGTAGTTAAGATATAACTGCTCCGATCAGTTTTTAATAACTTGTACATAAGAACTGACTACCATAGTATCCTTTCTA
>JBLHLI010000025.1:0-13246 GCA_047618765.1 Enterobacterales bacterium
TTGATTGGTAATCATTTTTTATTCGATCAATAAGAGCATTTTTTAACACAATCGGTGCTAGGATGAATCCCAATAAGGCATAGATGATAAATATAATTACCAATCCTATCTGTAGTTTTCTATACTTCATCAGAAAACTGGAAGAATTATCTATAAGGTCTGAGTCTTTTAATGTCATATTATGCGATCTTTTTGTTGTAGGGATATTTAGAAATTGATTATTAACTTTTACATTATCATCAGCAGTAAATATACTATAGGTTAAAGATAAAGGCACAACAACAGTTACTGAGTATCGATTAACCTCTTACTTAAAGCACTGCTTAGGTTCAAGTTGTTAATTAATTAATCATTTAATTTTTAGGGATAATAAAATGCAGGATGAAATGAAACTAGTTCAAGAAGCATACAACATTGTGATCAATTTCATGGTCAATTATTCGTTTCAATTAGTTGGTGCCATTATCATTATTATTGCTGGTTTTCTCTTCGCTGGTTGGGCTAGTCGCGTGTTGATGAAAGTTCAGGAAAAAAGAAACATTGATATTACTCTAAGGCAGTTTATCTCCAGTACTGTACGTATCATCATTATTGGAATGTTTGTGGTTATTGCACTTGGCAAATTGGGTGTAAGCATTAATCCTTTTATCGCAGCTATTGGCGGCTTAGCTGTTGGGGCAAGCTTTGCATTGCAAGGACCGGTATCCAATTATGGTGCTGGCTTGATGATAATATTAACCCGATTATATAAAGTTGGAGATTCCATCACAATTCAAGGTAGTTTTGGAATAGTTAAAGAGATAAGCCTTTCAACGACCCGCCTAGAGACCGAAGACGGTGAGATGATCATTATTCCTAATAAGCAAGTTACCGGTGAAATTCATCGTAACTCTCATCAAAATCGTATTATGGAGGGATCTGTAGGAATTGCTTATAGTGAAGCTCCTGAGAAGGCAATTAAGGTAATCGAAAAGGTATTAGCTGAAATCGCAGGCCTTAGTGATGAGCGAGCTGCCCAGGTTGGAATTATAGCCTTTGCTGACTCGGCTATTGAAATCGAATACCGTGTTTGGTTACCAGCTGAAACCTACTACGCCAATTTATATCAAATTAATTTGAATATTTTTAATGCCTTGAATGAAGCTAAAATTAATATTCCCTTCCCACAACGTGATGTACGAATGGTCTAAAAGCTGCTTGGATTTTTTTAATTAACAACGGATCAAAATCGTTACTTCCAGCTAAATATTCGACAACCTCAAAGTTATAATTTTTTAGCGGCGCTAATAAACTTTTATTAAAATTCATAAGGTTAGGATAGTAGTCAAAACCATTGTCGGATATTAATAGGAAATTAACCCTTTGGCGAAAGACCATTTTAATCATCTGCGTATGATCAATATGGCCAAATTTGACAATAGAACTTTCGGGCACACCTAATTGCCTTAACACAGAACAGAGAATAGTATCTTCAGCACAAACGAAGGTGTAGTTACCCTTGGTTATGTCAATTAAACCTTCGTTAAAAGTACCCTTAAGACCATAGATTTTAAATTTCAGATTATGCAAAGGAATGATCCAACTATAATTATCTTCTCGTTCAGGTGTTCTTGATAGGGGGAAGATTAATGTATTAGATTTATATTGAACATTAGACAGTGCTCGTTTCCAGGGTAAAATTTGAAACTGATAACTAATATCTAATGCTTTCATTACAGCTGATAATTTATCTACAAGAGTACCGACAATATTTCCATCGCTATTAGTATAGGCATAAGGAGGGTTATCATCAGAGACAAGTTGTAGTTGTGCAATTTTGCCATCATTGGTAGTAATATTTATTGCAATAGATTCAGTTTCTTCAGCGGCGAAAACCGTAACTATTGTCGAAAATAGTTGAATTGATACTAATAAGGTTATTGCTAATACCTTTGTAAACATTGAGAATCCTGTCGAATAATACTGGGTTATTCTTTAAATAAATTTTATAGCAATTGAGAGTAAAAACAAAACTTATTGCTTATATTTAAATCAATCAATTATAGGAAGCTTAACTTGATACAGTGCAAAACCAATATCATCAGTTCCAATTTTATGCATAGGGTAAATCGATTCTTGCTTGATAAAATTCTCCGCTTTACTACTAGGTGCCGTTTCGAAAATAAGCATCAGTGGAATGCTATCAGGCGATTCTAATGTCACAAGGCTCCAGTTATTATCGGCGACGGGATTAATCACTCCCTGTAGTTTTGTTTGCCGTCTTATATAGTTTACTAAGACAGTGCGGTTTTCATCGGGTGCTTGTATAACAACGTTTTCAACACCTGTACCTGAAAAATAACCGGTATAAGCTCTATAATTATTAGTCACTAATAAAAATATCTGCTTAGGATCAATTGTCTTGTCCTTGAATGTGAGCTCTTTTATTCGTTCACTTTTACTATTTAAAGATTTACATTGAGAATCGTATTTAGCTGCTTTGCTGATATCAATTTGATATTTCACTCCATCAATTACGTCAAAATTGTAGGATCTAAATCCATCCCAATTGATAAGTGATTGTGCTGAAGGTGTTTTAGTATCTACTTGATTGAATAATCCTGCTGAGCATTCTAACCATTCTTTTATATTTGCTCCGGTAACTTTTAAAACAGCAAGAGTATTAGGGTAGGGGTAGAGATCTGATGCGTTTCTAAAGGTTAAGTTTCCTGCATCTACTTCAGTAAAGTTCGAAGGGTTATTTTTACGTCCCCCTGTTTTAAAGGGCGCAGCTGCTGATAATACCGGTAAATCCTGCAGGTCAGGATCTCCTTGAATTAACGACTTTACGTAATCTATTTGAGCATCATTAATAACTTGTACTGTTGGATCATCCTGTATTAGTGCTAAAAAACTATACATATTCACAGCAGATTTTCCAATAGACTGATTCATAAACTCTTTAGTGCCTTTATGATCAGAGCTGACAGAGGATAATATTGCCTGGTCTGCTATAACTAAGGATTTATTATTTGCTTCATCAAAAATAGGTCTAGCTTCTGACTGACTGCTGATAATTGTCCACTGGTTATTTCGCTTTCTAAGTTTTAAATCAATAACACCGATATGGCTACCCCATCGACCAGGCATCACAGCTGCAACACCATTGATAGTACCTAATTGGTTATCAACTCCTGCTAAGTTAGAAAAGTCTTTTCCTGGAAATAAAGCATGAGAGTGTCCAAAGGTAATAGCGTTTATATCTGGAACTTGTGATAGGTAGTAAACAGAATTTTCTGCCATAAGCTTATAGGGTTCTGAGGATAATCCGGAATGAGGTATAGCAATAATGAGATCTGCTCCTGCGGCTTTCATGATAGGAACCCACTGCTCGGCGCTTTCTTTTATGTCCTGAACCTCTACTTTTCCTTGTAAATTAATTTTGTCCCATAATAAAATTTGAGGTGGTACAAAACCAATATAACCAATATTAATGTTATGAGATTTTCCATCTTGATCTTTAAACTCATAGTTTGTAATTTTATAAGGCGTGAAATACGGCTTAGAGGTTTTCAAATTGATAATGTTGGCATTGAGGTAATCAAAATTAGCGCCACTTAATACCTGTTCTAGAAACTCCAGACCGTAATTAAATTCATGATTTCCAATATTCGCAGCATCATAGCCTAGGGTGTTCATCGCTTGATAAACCGGATGAATTTGCCCTTTTGTTAAACCACGAGCCGCAATATAATCTCCCATGGGACTGCCTTGAATTAAATCGCCATTGTCGACTAAAACACTATTAGTCACCTCAGCACGCGCTTGCTTGATGAGTGTTGCAGTTCTGGCTAATCCAATTTTGGCAGTAGGTATATTTTTGTAATAATCAAAATCGACTACATTACTGTGAAGATCTGTTGTTTCAATGATACGTATTTCTAGTGTAGATTCAGCTGCAGTTATACATACATTTAAGATAATTAAAGTAAGTATTGAGCCAAAATTGATAGATTTTTTCATTGATTGATTTCCATATAAATATAATCTAATTAAAAGAACGGATTAAAGGCTTAATCTTTTGGACTGTCCAAGGTAAGTATAATGTACTGCCATTGTACTGAATTATCAAATATCAATTAGGAGTATCTAGGAATGGGAGTGGAGGAAGTATTTCTTTAAATGAAAAGTCAGTAATAGTAGAATGTTGATTAATACAATAATGTCATTTTAAGAACTTACCAATGAACCTGTAAATTGAGGATAGTATGAGAATCATTCTAATCACAATATTATTATTGAATTCTTTTTTTTTGATTGATACAACTACCCAAGCTAAAGAAAGTGAGCAAACTAAGTTAGAGGTTGTTGAATTATACCCTAAAGTAAAAATAGAGACTTCTATGGGCAATATCATTCTTGAGCTTAATCGAAGCAAGGCTCCTATAACCGTTAATAACTTTTTAAGTTATGTAAAAAATGGTCAATATGATAATACGATAATCCACCGCCTAGACATTAACTATGTCATTCAAGGTGGAGGTTATGATATCAAATATCAGGAAGTGATCGCTAAAGAAGCCATATATAATGAATCGGGTAATGGTCTAAAGAATCAAACAGGGACTATTGCAATGGCACGAGAACAAGATCCACATAGTGCTACCAATCAGTTCTATTTTAACCTCAACGATAATGATAATTTAGATCCAGGACGTCATTGGGGATATACAGTCTTTGGCAATGTAATTGAAGGTATGAATGTTCTAGAGACCATGGGCGATATGGAAACTGTATATAATGAAAAGTTAGACTATGAAAACTTTCCTAAAAAGATGATAGTTATCACTAAAGTAACCTTATTAAAGCCAGACAATTAGTCGCTTTTAGAAAATCTCAATGTTAACTTTACTGCTATATAAACAATTTAACCGCAGTAATACTAGAAAGAATGATAAAAAACGCACTTAGAATGTAGTTTATGTTTTTGGCAATAAATTGGTTACGTCTTGATATGAATTCAGCAAAGCAGACATAGATATAAAACATGATAAAAGCACCTATTAGAGTACCTAGAGCATAAAAAATTGAAGTTACTGTATTAAATGCCAACCAACCTTTAGATTCAGCTACTGTTGCCATGACTAAATAAAATGGAATGGCTAACTGGTTCAGTGATGACATCCCTAAACCTATAAAAAAACTATTCCCCGGCTTATTTTTCCCTTTGATTTTTGTTTTCTTTCTCGCTTCAATAAAAAAGAATATCGCCAAGCCTAATAATATGAAGATAGAGGCTTTTTTTAATCCTATTATCACCTCAGGATTATTCATTAGAAAACGAACGAAAAAGGCGGCTATTAATCCTTGAAAAAAGACTACTGATGCTGCACCTAAAGAAAAAAGTACTGCCGATTTACGGTCATGTTCAAGTGAGACTCTAACTGCTGTCATACTCAACATGGACGGAATAAGAAATCCAAACATTGAGACAATGGTTCCAAATATCAAAGGATAAAGATGTTCCATTAAAATTTATACTCACATTAATTATTTTTATTCGCTAAAGTAGGATAAAACTATAGCAAATTTAGATTCAAAGTTGATAATAAATTCTAGAAAAAATTTAGATATAACGGCTATAATTGATTGAATTTATTAAAATTCAATCTATAGTTAATTGAATTCATAAGGAGATTAAATAAATGAGTGAACCTGTAGTAGCAACTAAGAGTCCTTTTTTTACAACGGTTGAAAAAGATAAAACTTATGCTTGGTGTTCATGTGGATTGAGTCAAACTCAACCCCTCTGCGATGGTAGTCATGTATCGACTGATTTAAGGCCTGTAATGTATAAGGCTGTGTCAGACGGAATGGTTAATTTTTGTGGTTGCAAGCAATCAAAAAAATCACCAATGTGTGATGGTAGCCATGGACAGCTAGGGTGAGTGAAGCCTTATCCTTAGCCAATCTTCCAACTGAAGATAATAGTTTAGAGCTGCATGTTAAAGAATGAGAAATGGATTATTGAGTAATTGGCTGGTAGATAAGGTTATCACCAATGACTTATTAGAAATTCAATAATCAGTTCTTTAGCATTTATTTGGTTGAAACTCGTCCTCTAGTGTAAACTTAGAATCCTATAATTTAACAATACACTAGTAAAGACTGGCGATAAAATGGATTTGTTTGATAATAAAATAGAACAGCCTATAGCACTCATTTCAACCGATGGTGATGTAAAATATTACGCTGCTATTATGGATATGGATAAAGCTGATTATTTTATGCAAGCCTTGTTCAAAAATATTAGTTGGGAAAATGATCAAGCTAGGATTTTAGGCAAGCATATTCTGACTAAACGAAAAGTTGCATGGTATGGAGACAAACCATTTCAATATACTTATTCCAATAACACCAAAGAAGCCCTTCATTGGATACCAGAACTACTAGAATTAAAAGCTTTAGTTGAAGCTGAATGCAATGAAACGTTCAATTCTTGTCTAGCAAATTTATATCATGATGGTAGTGAAGGCATGGCTTGGCATAGTGATGGTGAAAAAGATCTTAAAGAAAATGGTGCTATCGGCTCATTATCTTTTGGTGCTGAGCGTAAATTTGCCTTTAAACATAAAGAAACTAAAGAAACCCTATCTCTAAAACTTGCTAAAGGTAGTTTATTGATCATGAATGGCTGCACGCAAAAACATTGGATGCACCGTCTACCACCTACAAAGTTAGTTTCAGAACCAAGAATCAACCTGACGTTTAGAACCATAGAGAAAAACTAAACGATATGCTTTGATAGAATTAAAGAGTAAACCAAACTCCTTGATTTAATTGACAGTCAATGGTGTCTAGTATCATATGAATCATTAACCCTATACCTATAAACCTAGTCTTTTTAGGAAAACACAGTAGTAAATAAAGACCAATAGGAATAAAAGTGTGGAGGGGATGAAAATTAATACTGCAACGACTAGCATCATAAATTGGATTTGCAAAAAAATGGTCTAGATCAACAAGCATGGTTGAAATCATTAACAAATAAGCCACTTTAAAACGTTTTCTAAAAAAAGCGGAAGCAATGACAGCTGGAACAAGGAAGTGTAGAAGTAAATGAATCATTAATTACTTTTCTCTTGATATGTAATCTTTAAGGCTGCGGCTTTGGGTGTTTGCATATTCTGCCAGTATACGATGCCATATATCAAGCCATTATCATCTTCGCTGCAAGAGCGGTACATAAATCCTATAGTCGTTGTCATGATTATTCCTTGTTAGTTGTTGTGTTGATATATTCAACAAACCAAACTATAAATGATTCATACTGACAACCTTGTCTCAGCAGGGATTTTATTTAAAAAGGTTTCTTATCAAAGAACTTCATTGTAAAATCTCCTATTAAACATGTTTAATTAAAATTTATAGGAAAATGTAATGGGCAGAGCCTATCAAAATAAAAAAGAATCCATGGCTAAAACTTCAGACTCCAATGCAAGGGTCTATAGCAAGTACAGCCGTGAAATATACGTTTGTGCTAAAGATGGTGGCGTTGAAATCGAAGGTAATTTAGCTCTGCGAAGTTTGGTAGATCGGGCTAAGAAAGATCAAGTGCCAATTCACGTTATAGATAAAGCCATTGATAAAGCTAAAGGCGGCGGTGGTGAAGATTTTGCTATTGCTCGCTATGAAGGTTTTGGTCCTGGCAACTGTATGGTCATTGTAGATTGCTTAACGGATAACTCCAATAGAACATTTGGCGATGTGCGCGTATGTTTTACCAAGACTGATAGTAAAATTGGTACTCAAGGTAGTGTCAGCCATATGTTTGATCACAGTGCAATTCTTGCATTTAAAGGTGATGATGAAGAAGCGGCCCTTGATGCATTAATGAATGCCGATGTTGATGTTTCTGATATTGAAAATGAAGATGGTCAAATTACTGTTTTTGCACCTCATACGGAATACTTTAAAGCAAAACAAGCATTAATTGATTTACTGGGTGACATGGATTTTGAAGTTGATGGAATTCAATTTGTGCCTCAAATAACAACAACGATTAGCGGTGAAGATATTGAAACGTTTGAGAGGTTTATCGATATGCTAGATAGTTTGGATGATGTTCAAAATATCTATCACAATGCAGAAATTGAACAATAAATAATGGTTCTTTGACCGTAATCCAATCTTTTACCTGTCTTGCTGTTGACTGCCAAGGTTGAAATCTCATAATCTTCATTCAAAATAAGACTGTTCACGATTTGCTCAATTTTAGCAGTGTCGAGCCTTGGTGAATAAGTATTAATGATAATATAGCCGGTTTTTTCCCTTAGTTTTAAAGCTAGCTGTAAAAGCTCCTCAAATTTATTTTCAATTTTCCAACGCTGTTTATTAACTCCAATACCGAAAGCAGGTGGGTCCATAATAATACCTTGGTATTTGTTACCACGTCTAACTTCTCTTTGAGCAAATTTTAGAGCATCTTCTAATATCCAGTGAACATCCTTTAAGTCAGAGGAGAGCATATTTTCCTTTCCCCAGCTAATAACCTGCTTCACAGAATCACAATGAAATACATCAGCACCTTTTTGCCTAGCAATTAAAGAGGCAACACCTGTATAAGCAAATAGGTTTAAAAACTTATCACCAGAATTAGTATTTTGAGCAATATAATCCCAATTTATTTTTTGCTCTGGAAATAATCCTAAGTGTTTAAATTTAGTTAGGTGGAGATTAATGGTTAGTTCATCTATGGATATTTGCCAATCTTTGTTAAATCCAGGTTTTAATTGATTCCAAATACCAGAGCTTTTTGTGTTTTCGATAAATTCAAAATGGGCTTGTTCTTGCCAAGTGTTATAACTTAAGATGGGCTCAAAATAAGCATTTCTATCAGGGCGGATTGTGACAATATTGCCCCAGCGCTCTAATTTTCGTTCATTACCCGCATCGATAAGTTCATAATCTGTCCATGATTGTGAATAAATTCGTTTCATAAGAAGTTAAATATACAAGCCTAGTTATAATAATAATTCTCCAAAATATGGAGATTTGAATATATGGCAACTATACAACCTAATATTATGCTTTGCATTAAATTGTGTAATAAATTCATTATGTTTAAAAAGATAATAACAATGTTATATTTAGATAATTATCTATAGAGGATTAAGCGCATATTTGATAAATATTCTCATTAGTTGTTGGCCTTGATGTCATTTTTGTTGTGGTCGGTATATTTCTTCGAATACAGGTGACTGAGTGGAATGACGGCCGAAAGAACTTAATTAAAGAACAATAGATATTAAGTCAATTAAAGAATGAATATGAAGAAAACCTCATACAATATGACTGGCGACAGAAATATTAAAATAACCATGCTTCCTCACACATCAGCAACATCCAAGATTAATTTCTATTGAAACACTGACTATTGGAAATGAAAATAAACTAACATTAAGGGTAAATTGATATAAAACGTAGTTATTTATGTAGACATGAATGTCCACTTTGTTCGATTTACAGCCGTTCCTGTAAAGAGTGTTATACGGTTACAAATTCAGAGTGCGAGCATCGTTAATCGCGCTCTGATGTCCTTCGTGGTTTCGGTGAGACTTTAAATCAACCTTATGGCTCAACGACTTCTTTGGTCGGATTACAAGCGTCGCCCAGATGGAGACCTATTTCGGCTAAGGTTTTTGCATCAAAGAAAAATATAATTGCAACTTGAGGATAAATAAAAGTTGGACTTTTGACTTTCCAACAATTACTTTACTTAATTCAATTTCTCATCGCTCTCTATTTTATATCCAAACCAGGTCAACTCACCTCTTTTGAATACACAAAGATCAAACTCACCCGATTCATTCACAAAAAACTCTAATTCTATATCTAGAGTGCCTAATGAAATAAATTGTTGCTCTGTGACGGCACTTAGATAACCCCTATGATAAAGGCGTCTATAAACTAATCTATTGTTTTTGATAGTAACTTCTAAGGTGATAAGGCCATTTTGATAGGTTCCAACATATTTTTCCAATACTGATACAGGAACAGATAATTCATTTTCATTCATTTCTTGTTGTTTAAGACTATTAAATGTAACGCTTGATGTTCGTTTTACTTCTGGTAAATCAGCAAGGTTCAATTTTTTATAATAAAGTGCAAAATTCGGCTGCAAATCTTTAGGAGCAATATTCCTTACTCTGGTAGCAGTAATTAACCAGTACGGTATAGCAAACTGTCTTTGTTGCTCAGCTATTTCCCATTTATAATCACGAACATCAGAATTTCCACCTACCCATTCAAGTGTAATTGGTTCTGTCTGCATGTTTTTGATCAATTTGTCACCGATGGCTCGAGAGATTTCTTCCTCTCCATTAAATTTATGTAACCAAGCTTGAAGAGTTAGAATAATAGGAGATTCAGCCTTAACATATTTTCTAAGAATGCGTATATTTCTATCTAGTTTTACTGGCTCACGCCTCATAATATTGAGTACTGCTTTACGTGTAGTAAAATAGTACTCATATTCAGGGTTCTTCAAAACCGAAAGTGACTTTTCCACTTCACCAACTTCATAATGCCGCCATGATAGAAATCCATTAAGACTGGGTGAATCTGGCTCTAATTCTAAGGCTTGCCTGGCAAGACTATCAGCCATGTCATTTTGTAATGTATATAAATAAACAACACTAAACAGACGTAATGCTCTTGCATTATCGGATGCTTTGGGTAGTAATTTTTCAATTTCGCCCAAGCCCTCATTCCACTTATAATGATAGAAGGCTAATATCATACCTCGAACACCAAGAAGATAAATATTGTCAGGATATAGAGGTAGTGCTATCTCCAACCATTTTTCAATTCGTGCATAGGCATCAGCATTGGTCGTTAGTGAAAATGAAAAATCTGTAGCTAGCAATTCTGTTTCAATCAATTCTTCCCAGGCATCAATGAATTTAGGAGACAGCTGTGTTGCTTCTTCGAAATAGACAAGTGCAAGTGCAACATCTTCAGGTATCATTTTCTTCTTGTGAAGTTTACCTTTCAGGTAAGCTTGATAGGCTTCTATACTAATATCATTGGTGTTTTGAATTGGCTTGTATCGAATAACATCATTAAGGCGGTTTTCCCCTTGAGCAACTAATTGATACTTAATTTTTTCAACTACACTGGCTGCAATCTCTGATTGCACCTCAAATAGGTTCTCAATTGATCTATCATATTGTTCTGACCAGATATGCAGGCCAGTTGGGGCATCGATTAACTGCGCAGTGATTCGAATCATATTTTTTGTTTTTCTAACACTGCCCTCAAGCAGGTGGGACACATTTAAACGACGCCCAATCTCCCGACCATCGATACTCTGGCCGCGGAACTGAAATGAAGAGGTCATGGCTGTGATTGCCAGACTGGTCTGTCGAACCAGAGTATGTATTATTTCTTCAGATATACCATCACTTAAATACCCATTGTCTTTCTCGTTGCTCATATTAATAAAAGGTAACACAGCAATACTCGGGCCTTTTACCAGGTCTATTGTTGGCAATACTGGAGTTTCCTGAGAATCAAATTCTTCAGGAGAGAACATAGGCTGGAGTAAGTTAAATAGAATAACTAATGCAGTAATGGTACTTATTACCTGTACCCAGTTTGATTTTTTCTTACTGATTAATTTTGGCTCAGAATTATTATTAATAATCTCAACAGTAGGTATTAGCTTGAATCCTTGTCCATGCAACACACCTATATAGACAGGGTGTGTAGCATCATCACCTAGAGATTTACGTAATATAGTAATACGTTGAGATATGTTTTCTGGGGTAACAATTCTACCTTCACCCCAAACTCTGTCTATCAGTTCGTCCTGAGTCACAAGATTAGGTGACGCTTCAAGCAGAGCGTTTAATACATCAAAACTTAGTTTAGGCAGTTTAATAGTTTCATTGCCACGTCTTAGTTCTCGTTTTTCCTCGTCTAATTGCAGATCTGCAAATTGATATCTCATAGTATTATTGTTGTGCAATCCCTATTATTTATGATTGATCTTCCACATGAGTTCTCACTCATTTTTTTGATCTATCTAAGGAAATCATACTCTTATTTATAAAAATTATGAAATATTTATGAAAAAATTGTGCTTTTGTCATGTATCAATGCCAATAAATCCCTAACCTAGATGTACATGTTAAAGCATGTCAGAGATAAATCTAAATTAGAAATGTGGAGACATAAAGCTGAATAACTCTATGGAATTTTCCAATAAGAAAATCAGTTTATGAGTAATAAAAAGTTTGTGTATTACGATTTATCTAACTTTAAAAAACAAATCAATCAATTAAAGGATTAAAACACAATGAAATCAATCATATCAAAAGTTAGAATGTTTATAGCATGTGCCTGCTTTTTCGTAGGTTCGTCAGCATTTGCCCAAATGGAAATTGAAAATATTGACCTTACCGGCTTTGTAGTGCCTGGCGGTACTTGCACTGGGGGCGAGGCATGGTTTACGTCCGGTCAATGGCAGATTATGAGTCAGGTGAAAGAAGATGGCAATGGAGGTTGGCACTACATATTTCGGGAACAAATTAAGGGTGGAGTGATAGAGGATTCGAATGGAGACACCTACAGAGTATCTGGAAACTCGCATGAATTTGGTCCGTTTACATCAGAACAACATAGCTCTGGGGGCAATACTATTATCCACGACAGTTGGAATCTTCGGTATACTCCGACAAAAGGTAGCGATGCTGAGGCATTTTGGTTGAAGGGGCGTCTACATATAGTCATTGATAGCGAAGGAACCTGGAATGTAATCAATAACCAAATCGAGACAGGATGTGTATAGTGACCTCCACTCGCTGAAATGCGGAGTTAAGTTGCAATTAAGCTAACTATCATTAAGCCCGACTAACCCTCGGGCTTTTTCATGGCTGTAATTCTCACTACAAAAACTTACCACTCGTGTTCATAAAACCAGAGACAGAGGGCTGAAATAACATCTTACTGACCGGTCGCTTTGTGACGATCATCGCCTAAATAATAATCTCCTGATGTCTCCTAAGTGACGGTTACAGCCCCTTCAACAATAATCTCTGAGAGTCGCAGTTGTTCGATAAGGAGACATACAAGTAATTCATTGCTTTCTAGCTCTATTCGCTTATTTTGTAGTCGTTTATTATATAGTCGTTTATTAATCCGTAAGGTTATCTAAGTGGTTGATTACAAGAAATTCAACGTATTGTTATACCCACACGACACA
>JBLHLI010000026.1:0-13129 GCA_047618765.1 Enterobacterales bacterium
CTCAAAGATACCAATTTAAGTCATCAAGATATTGCTGATCAACTTGGATATAAAGACAACGCTTACTTCTCACGACAATTTAAACAGAAGATTAAGATTACTCCAGGAGAGTATCGTGAGATGGTTAGGGGCAAGCTTTTTAATGTCAGTTAAATTAACGCTCTTTAAGTAACTCTTCTCCAATTCTAAGCACTGCTTCGAGTAAACCATCAACTTGTTGTTGATTATGTCTAGCACCAATATAACAAGGGCGCAGGGCAAGCATGCCATTTACTTTCGTTGTACTCGGCATATAGTTGTTTTCTCTGACCAATCGGCGATGTAATCTTTGATTAAAGCGATCGAGATCAATAATTGTATCATCAACATATCTAAAGCAACATATCGATAATGACGAGGTACTTAAGACTTGAAGATTTGGATGTTTGGTTGCGAATTTAGCAATGAAAGAGGCCATATCATTATGTCGTACTATTCTTGAGACCATACCCTCTAAACCAATCTCTTTTAACATCGTCCAGACAACAATGCCTCTACAGGGTGCGCTTAGTTCAACGCCATAATCAAAATAGGGGATGCCAAAATCATCAAGAGAATGTTCAATGTTAGCAGAGATAGAATGCTCACTAAAACCATCCGCTTCAGTATTCTCATCAGCTTGGCTTGCAGAACCTTCAAGGTAATCAGCGGGCTCTTGTGTGAAGGCTCGTAATAGATAATCTCGATCTCTAACAAAAGTTGCTGCAACACCAACCGAAGCACCAAGCCATTTATGGGGATCAACAATCACAGAGTCTGCATATTTTAAACCTTCATAGAGATGTTCAATTCGCTTATCTAGCACGCCCGGCAAACCGTAGGCACCATCGATGTGATACCAAATTTTATTCTCTCTAGCTAATTGACCTAATTCTGCAAGAGGGTCAATGGCACCAGTATTGGTAGTACCTGCATTAGCGACGATAGCAATGGCCAAAATGCCAGACTTTTTATCTTCCTCAAGTGCTACTTTAAGTGCATTAACTTTGATTCGACCTTGATCATCACAGGCTATAAGCTTGACACTTTTTCTTCCAATACCTAATACACCTGCAGACCGCTGGATGGTGTGATGGCATTCACTACTGGCATAGATACGAGAAGGGCGATCGATACCCTGGGCAGCAGGATCAACACCTACCTGCTCAAAAGCATATTGCCTTGCACCACCAAGGGCTATGAGGTTAGCAACTGAGCCACCACTGCTATAAACACCTTTCATGTGTGGGATATTAAACATTTCTGCCATCCAATCTAAGGACAGTTCTTCGATGAAATTGAAGGCCGTTCCCAGATAGCGTTGTGGCGATGCAATGCTTGCCGCTGTTATTGCAAGTGCTGAAGCTGTCGTTGCACCTGTGGTTATGAAACCAGAAAAACCAGGGTTTGGTACGGGAGAACCATTTGGGATAACTGTTGTTGTTAACTCTTCAGTTACAGCATCAATACCAACGCCTTTTTTTGGCAGCGGTATATCAAGTTTATCCATCCATTGTTGTTTGGTGGCGTAGGCATCAGGATGCTCAAATTTAATATACTGATCTAAACTTGCTCCAACCCTTGATAGCAAGGATTCGATGTTAGCAGTTTCGGCAATTTCTTTATTCATAGTGGCTCGTTATGGCTGGCGATATTAATATTTTATAAATTATATTAAGCTTTTGATATTAAGTATTCTATATTAAGTATTCTATATTAAGTAAAGAATAGTGAAAAATAATATTGGCATCTTGAAAGAGAAGTATTATTGTTTAGAACTACCACATCAGAGAGAACAAAAAAATGTATAAAAAAACGCTGTTATTTTTCATAGTACTCAATTTTTCTTTTATTTTTGCAGAAGCTCCTGAAGATACTGCAAAGCAAATTATAAAAAAATATCAACTTGAAGAAAGTACCGTTGCGCTCAGAGAGGTGGAAGGATGGCAAAAGCCACAAAAAATAATAGTAAGGGTTGATTCAAAAGAGCGATTAAATTGGATGAAAGAAGTTGCTTCTGATGTAGAATTGATCGGTGTTTCATCGGCAAAAGAAGCATTGTCCGAAATGAGTGATGTTCAGGCTTTATTGGGATTTTGCAACACAGAACTGATTAAGAATGCAAAGCAGTTACAGTGGATTCAAGTTTATTGGGCTGGCGTTGAACGGTGTCTGGAAAACACAGAACTAATTTCTCGTAAAATCATGCTTACTAACGCTAAGAGATTGTCAGGAGCACAAATTGCTGAGCATGCAATAGCGTTAATGTTCAGTTTAACCAGAGGTCTTGATGAGAATCATCTCGATCAACAGAAATCGCTTTGGAATAACGATGTGTTTTCTTCATCAACTAAAGTATGGGAGTTATCAGGCCGTACTTTATTGGTTGTCGGACTAGGAGGAATTGGCACCGAGATTGCGCAACGAGGTCATGCTCTTGGAATGAATGTTATAGCAACTAGAAACAGTAGCCGCCGCGGGCCAGACTTTGTAAGTTATGTTGGCCTTGCTGATGAACTTTTAACACTTGCCAGTCAAGCCGATGTGGTGATTAATGCCCTGCCCTTAACGCCATCAACAACGGGAATGTTTGATCGTAAATTTTTTAAGAGTATGAAAAACAGTGCCTATTTCATAAGCATTGGTCGTGGAAAAAGTACAGTAACAGCAGATCTTCTAGCAGCACTGAAATCAGGTGAGCTTAGTGGTGCAGGCCTTGATGTGACGGACCCAGAACCTCTTCCTGCTGATCATCCACTATGGAAACAGCCTAGGGTTATCATTACGCCACACATTGCTTGGCGTTCAGAGAAATATTCGAAACGCCGCTGGATACTTATTAGAGAGAATTTACGACGATATATTGCGGGCGAAGCACTATTATCCGAAGTCGATTTAGTTAAGGGCTATTGATAGGTATTTTTAATAAATGCTACAGTATGATTAGGCCAACTACAAAATATAGTAAAATCGTAACTGCACCTGTGGCGAGTGCATAGGGCAGTTGTGTTCTAACGTGTTCAAGAAGATCACAACCAGAGGCTATGGCAGATACTGCGGTAGTATCTGAAATGGGAGAACAATGATCTCCAAAAATACCTCCACCTAAGATGGCAGCGATAATAAAAGAAGGTGGTAAACCTAAGGCCTGAATAATGGGAACACCGATGGGTATAAGAATAGCAAAAGTACCCCAGGACGTTCCTGTAGAAAATGATATTACACCGCCAACAATAAAGATCATTGGAGCAATAAGGTAGAGTGGGAGAAAGTCACCAACTATTTGTGAGATATAAAGTCCGGTGCCTAATTCTTTTAAACTTGCTCCAAGTGCTAATGATAAAAGTACAATGGCCACTAAAGGCAGTAATTCAGACATTCCATTAAAGCCAATTTTAACCAACTGAACATGCTTAAATCGGCCACTAAATAGCATCATTGAGTAAGCGACTAAGCAGGCAAGGGTTGTAGCATAGAATACTGATTTCGAACCACTTCCTTCTGAGAGTACACCGTTACCAGTCCAAAACATAAAACCAACCATGCCAAGTACCATGGTTAGAATGGGAAGTACCATAAAGATGGCCTTTCCTTCTTGTTCTTGAACAGATTCTTCAGCGGCTTCTTCAGATTCATCTCTTTGATGGGCAACGGTTCTAGCTAGAGGACCATAATATTTACCTGTCCAAGAAGAATAAAACACTACGGCTAAAGTAATAAAGGCATAAAAATTAAAAGTAACAGAACCCCAAAGTACTTCTGCAGCACTTATTTCAAGATCATAATTACTGAGTAAGGCTAGGATATAAGCTCCCCAGCCATTTAATAGAATTAATATACAGATTGGTGCAGAAGTACTGTCGATGATGTAAGCTAATTTTGCACGACTTATTTCAAACTTATCAAATAGCCCTCTTGATAAAATACCTGCGGTTAAGACACTTAAATTGGATTCAATAAAAATAACAACGCCAGTAAAGCTTGCCATTAAAGAGACTTGCCGAGGGGTTTTAGCAAGACCTTTAGAGATTAATGATTTAACTAACCCTGTTACACCACCAGAAGTACGCATATAAGCTAATAGCGCTCCAACCATGACACTGAAAATCAATATTCGAGTATTACCAGCATCGGAGAAAACAGCTGTTATTCGTTCCAAGGTGTTTAAACTACCTAGAACCGGCGCCATACTTCCTGCACTGGTAATTAGTAACCACTCCGAAACAAAAATAGATAACATTAAGGCTAGTATTACTTCTTTTTTCCATAGAACAATTGCAACTGCAACTAGTGGCGGTAGTATTTTAAACCATTCCATCTTGATAACCTTTTTATTTTATAAAATGATTCAAAAAATCACTTAAATAGGGCGGTTGAAATTATTATATATGTTGCGATAAAGGATATGTTTTTGTTAAATTACAGTATAGAAATTTTTAATGATAATTTTATTGTATTTTAAAATTGTAATTTTAGAAAACATCATGCTTGGAGCAGTAATTGAAACATTATTCCTACAAAAATAAACAACTTTATATTGAAGATTTGTCGCTTAAAAAAATAGCTAATGAAATAAAAACCCCATTTTATTGTTACTCCCAATCTGCTATTCAACAAGCATACCACAGTTATACAGAACATTTACAGCAACTTAATAGTATGATTTGTTATGCAGTAAAAGCCAATACAAATCAAGCAGTTATCAAAACACTTGCCGATCTTGGAGCTGGTGCAGATGTTGTCTCTGAAGGAGAACTACGAAGAGCCTTACAAGCAGGTATCCCAGCTAATAAAATTGTTTATTCAGGTATAGCAAAAACAGAAAATGAAATCTTATTTGCACTAGAAAAGAATATTTATCAATTTAATGTTGAGTCTGAAAATGAATTAGAGCTTTTAAATATTCTTGCGATTAAGCTTAATAAAAGTGCTGCAATAGCTTTTAGAGTTAATCCAGATGTTGATGCCAATACCCATGAAAAAATATCAACAGGAAAATCAGAAAATAAGTTTGGCATTCCTATTAGTAAAGCAAAACAATTATATCAAAAAGCATCAAAGATGTCCGGCATTCGAATACAAGGTGTTGATGTTCATATTGGCTCGCAATTAACTGACCTGAAACCCTTTAAAAAAGCCTTTGAAAGAATAAAATTATTAACTTCTGAACTAAGTGAAGTCGGGATCAATATTTCTGTTATTGATGTTGGTGGTGGACTAGGTGTCAATTATGAACAGAAAGATAATATCGATTTTAATATTTCTGATTATTGCAAAATATTGGTTGAAACCTTTTCAGCAAGCGGCTGCAAAATCATATTAGAACCAGGCCGCTCATTAGTTTCTGATTGCGGTCTTTTAGTATCAAAAGTTGTTTATAAAAAGCAGGGCGAAGAGAGAGTTTTTTTAATTATAGATGCAGCGATGAACGATTTACTTAGACCGAGCATGTATGATGCCTATCATGATATCTTATCGATAACGCAAAATGATCTTAAGGAAACTTACGATGTAGTGGGACCTGTTTGTGAAACGGGGGACACTTTTGCAAGAAATCGAACCATGGCATTGATGAATGAAGGTGACTTACTAGCCATATCAAGTGTTGGAGCCTATGGTTCTGTTATGGCGTCAACGTATAATACTCGATTATTGATACCTGAAGTATTAGTCAAAGGACATAATTACAGTGTGATTAAAGCACGTACTAATTATGAAGAATTAATCAACCAAGATAAATTAGCCAGCTGGCAGTGATATTTTGATTACAGATAAGCAGGAATAATGAATAAATATTTACTCTCTCTCTCAGTGTTTTTTCTAATCAGTTTTATAAACAATCCAGACATCTCTGCAGAAGCAAAACCAGCAAAGATAAAAAACATCATCTTGATCATAGGTGATGGAATGGGTCCTGGCCAAATTGGACTGTTGGAAGCTTACGCCAGACAAGCGACAATGCCAGTGATTAAGAATCGAAAAACAGC
The DNA here is from genome assembly GCA_047618765.1 of Enterobacterales bacterium. Lineage (GTDB taxonomy): Bacteria > Pseudomonadota > Gammaproteobacteria > Enterobacterales. The sequence continues at coordinate 6,006 of JBLHLI010000026.1, forward strand.
TTTTAGTCGAATACTTAGTGAAGGCGGAGTCTTAGGAGTTTCAATGACCAATGCAGCTCAATCCCTCACAACAGATTCAGCTTCTTCTGCAACTCAACTTGCCCTAGGAACCGCGGCTAATCCTGAGACAATAGGTGTAGATGCTAGGGGTGATTCGAAACAGAGTATTCTTGCTATTGCTAAACAAAGGGGTAAGTCGACAGGTCTGGTGTCAGATGTAAGGCTAACCCATTCAACCCCTGCTGCCTTTGCGGCACATCAAGCATACCGAGCTTTAGAAAATGACATCGCTGTTGATATGTTAGTAAGTGCTCCAGACGTCATGCTCTCTGGCGGTTTGCGTCATTGGATTCCAGAGCAAGCTAATGATAAAAATTCTGCAATCTATAAACAATTGCAAGAAATGACTAGAGGGGCAATTAACATAGCTTCTAAACGTGATGATCAATTAAATTTATTATCAACAGCTAAGAAACAAGGTTATCAATTAGCCTTTACTAAACAACAATTATTTGAGGCCGGCAATTCAGAGAAACTGTTAGGCCTTTTTAGCTATTCTCAGTTTCCAAGCGCAATCGCTATTAATCAATTAAAAAAAGATGTTAATCGCACTCTACCAACTTTAAAAGAGATGTCTGAGAAGGCTATTTCTATTTTAGAAAAAAATGATAAAGGTTTCTTCTTGATGATTGAATCTGGACTTATTGATTGGGCAGCACATGATAATGATACCGGAACTTTGTTGCATGAAATGTTAAAAATAAATGAAACAATGGAAGCCGTTTTAGACTGGGCAGCAAAACGTGATGATACATTAGTGATAGTAACCGCTGATCACGAGACGGGTGGATTTGGATTTAGCTATTCAGGCAGCAATTTACCTGAGGCGCGAGATTTGCCCGGTAAAGTTTTTCAAGATAGACAATATAAATCTAATTATAATTTTGGAAAGCCCTCAATACTCGATAAACTTTATAATCAAAAACTAAGTTATCAGGATATTTTTACTAAAGAGTTTGACACTTTAGATGCTGAGCAAAAAACACCTCAATCATTGATGAACATCATTAATAAAAATACAGATTTCGACATTACTGAACAACAGGCTGCGAGAATATTAGAAACTGAAAATAATGAATATTATATTGAAGGACACCGCGCTCTATCCAGTAAGAAAGTACCGAAAATAGATGCTAATGATGCCTTCTTTGTATATCAAACTGAGAATAGACGTAATCTATTGGCCATAGAGGTTGCTGAACAACAAAACGTTGTTTGGTCAAATGGTACTCACACTTCGACACCTGTATTGGTTTTTGTGCAAGGAGAGAGAAAATCTTCTGAGCAATTTATTCAATTTATGGGACAGCCTGAGTTAGGACAGAAGATAATTAATATTTTTAAATCACAGTAGTTAAGGCTAATCTAAAGATTGTTGGGTAATTGGTTAAATTGACAAAGCTGCATATAAGTAAAAGGTGAGACCTATTTTTTAGCATCTCGTCGAGCGTTAAAAGCTAGCATCTGTTCATCAGTCGCTTTAGCTTGATATTTTTCTTTCCACTCAGAATACGGCATGCCATAGACTTTTTCTCGTGCTGATTCATAATCAAGTGTTTCACCCACTTCTTCAGCTGCTGTAACCATCCATTTTGCTAAACAGTTACGACAAAAGTCAGCTAAAATCATCAGCTCAATATTCTGAACTTCCTTATGCTCATCCAAATGGCTGAGTAACTTTTGAAAAACGGCGGCTTCAATTTGTTGTTGTTTTTGCATGTTAATATTCCTCATAATTGTTAGATTTATAGTGGATGAAAATACAATAAATCAGTTAATCAGTTAATTTAAAACTGGGCACTGTTCATCCTTGAGTTGGAATGATTTCTTTTCCTTGCTAAGTGGACAGATAAATTCTAATTGGTAAGCAGTTAGTTGTAGATCTGGGAGCTGCTTACTTTCGTCTAATTCATCACCATATAAGCGGTCGCCTACTAAAGGATAGCCCAGTTGAGCTAAATGTTGACGTATTTGATGCTTTCTACCCGTTTCAATACAAACATTAACGAGTGATTGGTTTAATTTTAAATCAGTTTGAAGGGTCTTAACACGACTGTATGCTGACTTTTCGTTTAATGGTGTATCGATGATAACTTCTTCATTAAGGCCTTCGTCAAAAATACCATTAACCTTTGCGCGATAACATTTATTGATCTTTCTCTGCTCAAACAGCTCAGAGAATGCAGCGGCAGTCTTGCGGTGATGAACTAATATCATTAAACCAGAAGTCATTTTATCGAGTCTGTGAACAATAATCCCTTGACGTTGGGGTAGTAAGTTTTGCTCAGCAAATCGATAAATGGTTGTATGATCGCCCCATTTTGAACCTTGGCACAACATACCTGAAGGTTTATACCAGATTGAGTAGCTCTCATTATCTTCAATAAGTTCAGCCTTAAGGGGCCGTTGTTCTAAGATCTCAGAGTTATAGTAAAAATGTAATTGTTGATTGAGCTTCAATTCAGTTTTCAATCGCCTAAGGCGTTTTATCTTATTGGTTTTTTCTAACCATAAGCAGCCTTTTGATATGGCCTGTTTGATTTGAATGGACGATAAATCCACCTCACTTTTTAAAGTGGCAACAACAGATAGCTCAGGATCAGTAATGATGATGTGTTTTTCAATAATCATAATAATATTAATATTTAAAAAAGTACGTTAGTTTAGTGGCAAAGATTAATATAGGTCAAACTTTTATTGTTGATGTTATCTCAAAACTTGATTGTGATGTTGAACGTGGCATTATATAAGCTTAGAATTCATCAATTTGAATTTATCAATTAGAAAAAGCAATCAGGAAATCATACAGTAGATGGATATTAGTAATACTCGAAAAGAATATATGCTAACAGGCTTAAGCCGTAGTCAGATGTTCGATGATCCGATAGTACAATTTGAGACTTGGTACAAGGAAGCAGTAGCAGTCAAACATGCTTATCCAAATGCTATGAGCTTAGCTACAGCTGGAGCTGATCATTTACCGACTATTCGAACGGTCCTGTTAAAGTTATTTGATCATCAAGGCTTTGTTTTTTTTACAAACTATAATAGTGATAAGGCAAGACAGATAACCGAAAATCCTCAAGCAGGGTTACTTTTACATTGGTTGGAACTTGAACGACAAGTCAAGATATCGGGTAGGGTTGAAAAAATTTCTACTGCAGAATCATTAAAATATTTTACGACGCGCCCAAGGGGTAGCCAAATAGGTGCTTGGACATCAGACCAAAGTCAGACAATAACGTCACGTTCATTTCTTGAAGACCAACTCAATAAAATGAAGCAACGCTTTTCTGATGGAGAAATCCCCTTACCTGATTTTTGGGGGGGATATAGAGTCATACCTAAAACCATAGAGTTTTGGCAAGGCAGGGAAAGTCGATTACATGACCGGTTTGAATATAAACGTCAAGATGATGATTGGATAATGCAACGACTTGCTCCTTAGAATCAGTCGTTTATCCCCACTCTTTTAATTTTTTGTCTAACCAAGCTGCAGCTCTTGAAAACCCTCTTTGGAATTTCCGCGCATACTTCCTGACTTTTTCTGGATGCTGTGTATTGAGTATTAATAGAGCAACGGGAATAATGATTAATGCAGGTCCTGGTAATATGATCATTAAAATACCAAGAACTAGCAATAAACTACCAAGAATACTCACAGTAAATTTACGAAATTGTTTCAATATCATCTTCTCCTCTCAAGTTATTTTTTGCTTATTTAGTCATTCATTAATAACTTCCATAGAGTTAAGTAAGTTAGTATTAAGTAAGCAATTATTAATGTAGATGCAAGTGTCATTCCAATTACGGTATAATTGGGCAATTGCATAATTATCAATCAGTTAGATTGTTTGTAGATAACATTTGGACTTTAGGTTTCTAGTGATATTGACGAATATATCGTTTAAATGGATACCAAAAATTGTATTAAGTTACCAAGCAATATTCAAAAATGAGGATTGTAAATGAGTAAAAAAAATTGAGTCAATTAATTACTGGGTTACTACACATACTTCCTGATAGACTTTACCATTGAATAGTAAGCCATCGAATATAGTTATCTAATAGAATTATTACTGAGCTGAGTCCATTTTATGTATCTCCCTAATCATTTTCAACTTGATGAAACTGAAGTTCCGAATTTCATTTCAAACCACCCCTTTGCTACTTTAATATCCGTCAACGAAGATGGGCCAATGGTCAATTATGCCCCCTTACTTTTTGACGCTCAAAATAACAGTCTGATAGGGCATTTAGCGAACAGTAATGCCCATCTAAAGCACATGGATGCTAATCAAGAAATAACCGTTATATTTCATGGTCCTGATGGCTATGTATCTCCAAATTGGTACAAAGATAAAACCCAAGTGCCAACCTGGAACTATACAACTGTCGAGATAAAAGGCCGAGCATCACTCTTGACCTCCACCAATGATAAGTTACAATTATTAGAAGAGTTATCAACGTTCCATGAAAATAGAATTAATAGCGATTGGAATATGAATAAGATGCCTGCTGAGAAACTTCAATCGATGTTATCGGCAATAACGGGGTTTAAAATTCAAATTGACAGTACCAAAGGCAAAGCAAAATTATCTCAGAATAAATCATTAGCTGAGCGTTCGAGGGTTATAGAGGGTCTTAAATCACTTAAGGATGGTAAAACGGATGCATTGGCTAAATTGATGGTTGGACTAACTTAGAAAAATCCCTTTGCAGTAAAGACTGATTTTAGTCGATCACGATTTTTTCTGGAAAGTCCGAATAAGATAAAAGCAATAGAGCCAGCACAGATAAGTAGAGACAATTTGCCAAGTTTCAATGATGTGATAAGGGTACATAGAAAAAGCGCTGAAACAGTTATTAACCCTATAGTTCCAATAGTAAGGCTAATATCTCTAATCTCTTTTGTCATGCAAAACACCCTCTCTGTTTAAGACTTGTGTAGATATTATGCAATATTATGTACAAATTTGTTGAACGAAAATGTAAACAATCATGTTTCATCAGTTAAATTCACATAGAGTTAGCTACACAAGTTATGTAAGTCCATAAAATTGTTACGAAAATACTGAGAAGATATTGTGAAAAAATTATTATTAATATTGAGTTGCTTGCAATTAATCGCCTGTAGTTCAGCTGTAAAGTTAACATCTCCACCTTTATCTTTTGTGGACACAAAAATCGCTAACATTTCAATAAATAAGAATGAAGTGCGCTATGTTGTTCGTTATGAGCTAACTAAAGACTCTCCAGATGACCTCTATGCAAAGGTTTATTACCAAGATCTTACCAATAAAAAACTATTTCACACCACGGCTATAGGTTCATTAAATGACATAAAAGTGCTTAATTTTAAGAGTGCAGGTAAAAACCAAGTTATTAATAATGAATTTTTTGAAATCACCTTACTTCTTTACAAGGATGCCAGTTACAAGAAAGCTGTTGGTATACATCGAGATTTAGTTTGGTTTGAAATACCGCAAAATGTAGCCAAAATTTTAAAGATTACCTTGTTGTAATTAAGAACTCTAAGCGATTAACTGTTACAGTATTAAAAGACAAACCAAAGCAACCAAGAATTAGAGGATGAAAATGAATAAAATAACTTTTGTAACTATTATTCTTATGGTGTTTCTTCAAGGCTGCTCTGCAACTGGTTCTTCAGGTCCAGAGAAGCGAGCAACAATTGAATCTATGCGCCAGAATGTTTTAGCCGACATTTATAAGCTAAAACCTGGATTGAGGTCACAGGTAAATAGTGCACCAGGTTATGCGGTGTTTAGTAATGTTAATATTAACCTTATATTCTTTTCAGCAGGTTCTGGTTACGGTCAAGTGATAAACAATTCTAGCGGTCATAAAACCTACATGAAAATGGGCGAGGCAGGCTTAGGTTTTGGTGCAGGTGCGAAAGATTTTCGGGCATTATTTATTTTTAAAAGTAAAGCAGCGATGGATCGTTTTGTTAACACCGGTTGGATTTTTGGTGCTCAAGCTGACGCAGCTGCAAAGGCTGGTGATAAAGGTGGTGCTTTAGCTGCTGAAGCTGTCGCTGATGATATAAGTGTTTATCAATTGACAGAAAATGGCTTAGCACTTCAGGCGACAATCAAAGGCACTAAATACTGGAAGGATGACTCTTTAAATTAATTGTATTTTCTAGATGAAAATAAAACAAGCAACTGAAGATGATGCTAAGGCGATATCTTCTCTAATCCTAGAAACAGCGTCGGCTCAATTAAGAAATGAATTCTCCGATGATGGTTGGGATTTATTTCTAAAACTTTTAAATGAGAATACTCAGAAGAGTTTGATCAAAAGTAAAAAGTTTAATTATCTTGTTGCTGTCAATGAAAATGTTGCTGTCAATGAAATTGTTGGTGTTCTTGCAACAAAAGATGTTAATCATCTGTTTCACTTTTTTATAAAACCTTCTTGGCAGGGCAAAGGTTTAGCAAAGCTGTTATGGAATCAAGCAGTCATTGAAATTCATGATGCTTTAAATACAAAAGCAATTAAAGCTCAAAATAATGATGATTCAGTCAGTGTAAATTCCTCAGATTTTGCATTGAAGTTTTATCAACATCTTGGTTTTGTTATGGAGGCAGGACGTCAGAAAAAAAATGGAATTTGTTACACCCCCCTGCGCTTCACTTTTATTTAAGAGAGTCAAACCAAAAACCTCAAAGATACGTCTTATCTAACAATTGGCATAAACTATGCTTTATGTAATAGGGATATGTAGTAGAAATTGGTAGAAATTAATACGTCGAGGAGATAAGTAATGAGAGGATCAATAATAGCTTTGGCAACTTTGCTAAGCATTCCGCTGTACGCAGGTGAATATACTGATGTCAGAGAATTAGAACTAAATACAGACAACCTAAAAGGGTTCTATGCAGATACCGCCGCTGGTTATCTGAAAATTACAGGTAATGATGAAATTGACCAAATAATTGTAAAAGCAACAATAAGAATTGAAACAAAAAGTTCTTTTGATGATGTAGATGCACAAAAACTTATTGATGAGAAGCTGGTTTTAAAACTTTCAGAGAGCG
>JBLHLI010000027.1:0-12925 GCA_047618765.1 Enterobacterales bacterium
CCTGTTTAGGTTCGAGTCCGGTGGTTTCAGTATCAAGTATTATTTGTCGCATTTAATTAGTCTCAGCCTGTAAATCATCAATGCCTCGATTTGCTAAACTATCTGCAAGTTCATTTCCTTCATGTCCTGCATGTCCTTTTACCCAGTGCCAATCAATTTCATGACGCTGAGTTGACTTGTCTAGTTGTTCCCAGAGATCTTGGTTCTTAACAGGCTTTCTAGCAGCTGTTTTCCAGCCTCTTTTTTTCCAAGCCTCCATCCATTCTAATATGCCTTTTCGTACATATTGAGAATCAGTCGTTAGGTTAACTTTACAAGCTCGTTTAAGAGAGTTTAAAGCCTGAATCGCAGCCATTAGCTCCATTCTATTATTCGTTGTATCTTGCTCTCCACCTGAGAGTAGTTTTTCATGTTCATTATAACGAATAACGGCTCCCCATCCACCTATACCAGGGTTTCCACGACAGGCGCCATCTGTGAATATTTCGACTTGTTCATTATTCAATTAATTAATCTCTTTAGTTGATTGTTGTTTACTTGATGTCCCCGAAGGGCTAATCATTGTTGGTTGAATCACACGATTATTTTTCCAATTAGGTCGGATCGCCGTTAATGTTTTGACCTTTTTTTCTGCAACAATAAAATTAATAGCACCAAATCTAGAATATGCTACTGAACTAATAAGCTCTGTTTCCTTTTCATACTCTGCTCCTGGCAGTCTTGCAAATAATCCATGTTCAACGGTAACCTCAAGACCTAGTAAGGCAAACCAATCTCTCAATCTACCCATTCTATAAAAAGGTAATTTCCAAGGCTTACGACCAGATTTACTTAAAAATAGTTTATGCACCCCCCAAGTACTTAGGGGGTTAAAAGTAACTAATATCAGCTTACCTCCAGGTCTCAAACTTCGAACAACTTCCCTTAGTAGTTGGTGAGGAAACTTACTTTGTTCCATTAGAAGAGGAACAAAAATAGCATCTATGTCATCAGAAGCTAGAGGTAATTGATGAGGATCCGCACAGACATCTACCTTTTCACAAGTATTTATCTGAATCACATTAGCAACAGCAGCAGCTTTGTAGTTAAAATTTGTAGAAAGTTCGCCAAGGGTCACAAGGCTATAACCATGAACAGAAGGCAAAATCAGTTCAAGTTGTTTTTGTAAAAGTTTTCTAATAGTTTTTGAAGATGGTATATCTCGCCACTTCATAATAAATACCTCAATCAACCCTATAAAGTTGAAATACAACTTTGAACTTGTTGGAACCAAGATATGCATCCTACCATCTAATTATGGAAAATAATCAAAATATATCAGTAAATATAATGAGTTTCGCACACAATACGGAACTGAAACACAGTTTTTATTATCAATATCGTGTAGACTGTTTGCTAATATTTTCAATGACATAGATAGGTAATTGTGCAGTCAATTCTAAGTAAATGCCTTAAAGGCCTAGCAGTAATAACAGTTTTTTCTTTAGTTGGATGTCAAAGCCAATCTATCAATACTAACCAAGAAGCATTAATTGCTCTTGAAATTAGTGAGAACTCAAAATTTGAGCAAGAGAATACTCCACAACCTAAAATAAACGTTGTCGTTGAACAAGACCCTGATCTTAGTTTGGCAGCAGCGTCTCAAATTGCAGGCCCTGAGTCAGAAATAAATTCCGAAGAACTCGCTTCTATTCCACAAATCGATGCTGCTGATATCAAAATTGTCGTTGAAGAGCCTATTCTCAACATATGGCAGCGAGTTCGAAGTAAAATGGTTTTAGATATACCCACAAATCGACGTATCAAAGTGCAACGCGATTGGTATGAAAAACATCAAGCTTATCTAGATAGAGTAATCACAAGGGCCACACCATTTTTACATCTCATCGTAGAAGAAATTGAAAAAAGAAATATGCCGATGGAATTAGTTTTATTACCCATCGTTGAAAGTGCTTATGATCCATTTGCCTATTCACATGGCCGTGCCTCTGGTATGTGGCAATTTATCCCAGGAACGGGCCTTCGCTTCAAATTAAAGCAAAACTGGTGGTATGACGGACGTAGAGATGTAGTGGAGTCTACAAGAGCGGCTCTGGATTATATGAGTTACCTCCATAAACATTTTGATGGTGATTGGTTACATGCACTAGCTGCCTATAATTCTGGTGAAGGAAATGTAGGTAGAGCAATTAGAAGAAATAAGAAAAAGAATAAGAAGACTGATTTTTGGAATTTAAAACTACCCAGAGAAACCCAAGCCTATGTACCTAAATTATTAGCACTAGCTGAGCTACTTGCTAAGGAAGAGACTTTCTCACTGAAGTGGAAAGAAGTAGCAAATGAGCCGGTATTAGTCAAAGTAGAAACTGATGGGCAGCTTGATATAGCATTTGCTGCAAAACTTGCTGATATTACTGTTGATGATTTTTATAAATTAAATCCTGGATTTAATCGTTGGTCAACCCCGCCAAATGGACCAAGACATTTATTATTACCTCTAAATAAAGCTGATGGTTTTAAAGCGAAACTTGCAGCATCTGATCCAGCGGATCGAGTTCGCTGGGTACGGTATAAAGTCAAATCTGGAGATAGCTTAATTCGAATCGCTAATAATCATAATACTACTCCAGCCACGCTAAAATCAGTGAACAAAATTCGCGGAAATATGATACGAGCTGGTGATAAGTTATTAATTCCCACTGCTAGCCAATCTGCCTCTAAATATTCCCTAAGCTCAGACAGCCGACTAGATGCACGCCAAAAAATACAACGTGGTGATAACAAGGTTAATTATAAAGTACGATCCGGAGATAGCTTCTGGAAGATAGCTCAGCAATATAAGGTTAGCTTAAGAAAATTAGCCGCTTGGAATGGAATGGCACCAAGAGATCCTTTAAAGATTGGTCAGAAATTAGTCATTTGGACAAAACAACCAATTACTGCTGTTAATAATCGAGGTGTAGCACTAACAGAATCAAATAGGTTACGGAAAATTTCATATCGGGTTAGAAAAGGAGATTCATTAGCGCGAATATCTAACAAATTTGCTGTAAAAATAGGTGATTTGAAACGCTGGAATAACGCGATTAAAGATAAAAAATACTTACAGCCAGGTGATCGTCTTACCGTTTATGTGGATATTACTAGTCAATCTGGAAGTTAATCTTAACGCCCGAATGAGTCAAGGATTTCATTAGCTCTTTTTACAACAGATTGGAAAGCCTCAAGATCCCCAATAGTCAGCTTTTGGCCTGAAATCTGTCTATCTGCGTAGTATATTCCTAAAGGTCTTCCTTGAATCAATAATGGGCCAGCTAGAAAATCATTAGTACCTAATATCACTTTAAACTTAGCTAATAATTCCCCTGCCATGGCTCCATGAACAGCTTTCTTTGACCAGATACACTTCTTATCTTTGATAACTTTTTCAAATAATGGTGTCGATGAGATAGTAAATGAAAAATCAGTAACTAAATTTGAGTTTCTATCTTGTACAGCTGATTTTCCTGTAAGTTTGCCGCTCTTATGCTCAATGAATGATACTAAAGCGCGGTCCATCCCCACACCTCTATGCACACCTTCTAATACAAGTTGCAGTACAAAGCTAATATCAAGTTCATTAGGCTCATCTTCCATAGCTTGCAATTCATTTAAAATACCATCTATGGAATCCTGATTAGGTCTTTTAAGTACTTTTTTATCACGCTTTTTAACTATTTTTAACTTTTTAGGTTGATACTCGCTTAAATCGATTTTGGTACCTGGAGGAAAACTAATATTATTAATAAGCTCTGTGAAACCATGTCCTTTAAGTACTTCAAGAGTCATTTCAGCGCTATTGATAATGACACTTCGAGTATCTTCAAGACTTAATTTTGTATAAGCAGAGAGTTCATTAATGACTTTCTTAGTAATTGGTTTACCCCAACCACGGCTAGCAACATTGATTAGTCGATGGCTTAAAATTATATTTCGGCTATCACTTTCCGGCGTATCTTTTCTTCTTAATGCATTTAATAAGACGTTGCCCATACCCCAACGTTCTGCTAGTCCAAAGGTTAATTCACTTAACCTAAAACCTAAAACTTCTTCTTGAGCCTCTATTTGAGTAAAGCCTTCCTCTATCATTAATTCGTTTATTTCTTTCGCTGCAGTTCCACCAAATGTCCAAAATGCCATTTCCCCCATATGAAACAACATAGAAGCAATGAATAGTTCTTCTGGGTTTTTGTCATTACGGGCTTCAGAAAATTGTTTAGATTGAACGGCTGACTGAAAAGAGCTAGAGATGCCCCTGAGTAATCGCTCGGAAGGGTCTTTCTTAAGTAATTGTTGAAAGACACCTGAAGATAGGCAGATGGACCGTATGACATCAAAACCCAAAAACATTACTGCACGGCTGACGGTATTAATTTTCTTCAGACCAACATTATAATGAGCACTATTAGCCATTTTTAAGACTCTAGCGGTCATATTAGGATCTTGCAGTATGATCGCAGCCATTTCTGAAGAAAAATCATTTACAAAATCATCAAGATTACCTAAGCGACTCATTGTTTTAGATAAAACAGGAAACTCTTCCTCTGCTAAATAATTAATCCATTCTGCTAAGTTCTTCGGTCTTTTAATCAAAAGTTGTACTCTCCTAGTTCTTTCAATAATGGACTTAGATTTCAATTATTTCAAGTTAAGGTAATGATTTAATGGAATTATTTTAAATTTTATAATAATAAATTATTAATAATGAGCAAACGATAATCAACAAAGTATAAATATATGCAAAAAAAAACCGATATATAAAATATCGGTTTTTTAAGTGTTAATTAATAAACTTAACTTTGAGCAGCTTTTTGGATAATAGAATCTTTAACAAAAGCAATCCACTGGGTTGCATTTCGTTTAACACCTTTAAATGTACGTGCAGTCCTTAATGCTGCAAGAGCATCATTTGGATTACCACTATTAAACAAGGCAATACCTAAATTCAAATGTGTTCGACCTGTACTTTTCTTCAAACCACCTTTTTTAAGTGCTTTTTCAAAAAATTCAACCGCTTTATTCCAATTTTCTTTATCTACGTAAAGAACACCAATACGCATCTCATTTAAGCCGTTCTCTGACAAATTACCAGCTTTAGTAAAGGCAGCAATAGCTTTAGTATTTTCACGAGCTATTTGCCAACCACCACCAGCTTGTTTCCAAGTTTTTTCAGTAGCTTCAACAATACCTTTATTCAAACCATCTTCTATAACTGAAGCTGATTTGTATGAAAGATCATTTATTGCATACATACTAGATAGGTTTTTGTACTCAGAACTCTTAGTCAGCATGTTCTGCTTATAAGCTAACTCATATATAACGAGAGCATCCATACTACGATCTAACTTATTGTAGAGTCCTGATAACTGTCTCCAATACTTGGCAGATTCTGGATAGGATAATAACCGCTCTTTAGCTATCGTAGTTGCACCAATAAAGTCAGACATTTCGTAATGCGCTGCTACAAGGATGTCAAACAAACTACTTTTGGGCCTATCAGCTAAATTGATAGCCATACGAATAGGACATATTGCCCTCTCATACTGTTTGCCTAAAACAGCAGCTTGACCTAAGAGTATATAGTCACTTGATTTAGGCTTAACAGCTGTTTTAAACCAAGCTTCAATAATACCCATTGCTTTCTGTGGCTGGGGCGGATCAATAGAGAGATAGAGACCAGCAACGTTACGAATTAAGCTTTGCTCACTGCGAACAGGTAATATTTTCACATCAATTACTTTACGAAAATACGTAATAGCTTTATTGTAATCACCTTTTGACAAATAAACATAGCCAAGATATTCATTGGTTTTTGCTAAGTCATAGGGTCTATCAGCAGCTTTAATTTCCAACTCTTTAAGGATAAGTAAAGCTTCATCCCAAAGTTCTTCAGTCATAGCATCTGATACACGCTCCATACGTCGGAAATTTGCAGGATTTAAAGCAAAAGTACGTCGCTTTGCACCTTTTGCTGTTGCTTTTAAGCCAAGGGGTTTGCAATCTTTAGTATACTGAGTATGTACAACAGGAGCTTTAATAAACGGTGCTAAGACGGGTTCTTTAACTACTGAACCTGCATCAGCTGCTTCTTCAGCCGCGTTTACTGTACCTATTAACATCACTAAACTAGTAGTGACCACAAATAAACCTGATGAGATAATTTTATTTTTCTTTATATAAGTCATTTTGCACCGTTATTCTTCAAGCTTAAATTCCATGGTGTAACACATATTCTTCTGCTCAACAGCCACGCCATCAACAACAGCAGGCTTGAACTTCCATTTGTAAACTGCTCGTTGTGCAGTTCTATCAAATAATCGTCGAGGTTTAGAATCGCTAATAATTACCTTAGATGCCTTACCGTCAGGTAAAATTGTAAAGCACATTTTTACAAATCCTTCGAGGCCTTCCATTAGTGCCTTACGAGGCCATCTAGGCTCCGTAATCATAAGGGGAATAGCATCACCGTCATTCATGACTCCACCCTTACCTAAAAATGGACCATCGCCTTTAAGGTTGACATCAAGACTAGTCATTTGAAAATCAAGATTTTGAGTTACTATGTTTTCGTCTTGAACTCTTACCTTCTCTGGAGGTGGTGGCTTTTTTGGTGGTGGTGGTTTTTTACGCAAAGGTCGTTTCTTATTCTGTACATCATTATCTTGTTTAATATTACCAATATCAACAGATATATATTCACCACCTGGCTCAAATTCAGCTTTTATCTGAATTAAAAAGGCCATAAATATAAATAGAAGAAAGGTGATTGAACCACCAATAAGAAAACCAGTAGCTACTCGTTTCATTATTCTATCCTCGCTGCTACAGAAACGTCTTTCACGCCTGCAGCTTTAATTGCATCAATGGTTTTTAGTAATATACCATTTTTAGCACGTTTATCAGATTGAACTACAACCTGTCCATCAGGATTCTCAAGTTTAATATCTTCAATCAAAGTACGAAGATTTTTGACATCAATTTCTTTCTTGGATACCCAAATAGTACCGTCTTCTTTGATTGCCACAAATATGCTGGCATTCTTCTTCTTCAGTGCTGTAGGTGCATAGGGCTTGTCTACTGTCACCCCTGATTCCTTAACAAAAGAAGTAGTCACAATAAAGAAGATGAGCATAATAAACACCACATCAAGCATAGGTGTCATATCTATTTCAGCATCTTCTGCTTTTGCTTTTTTTCTTATCATTAGATATCTCGTTTATTCAATAGTGTTATCTTTAACACCAATAATTATCTATTGATTATTTTATTGGTGTTAGTTACTACAATGATAGTATAAAAACTCTATAAATGAGCACTATGTAATGCTATTCGTCTTAGTGACGAGGCATTCTATCGGCTAGCTGATCCGTTTTAGTACGAGCATTGGCTTCTAATCGTGTAGAAACAAATAAACCAGATAGAGCCGCAACCATACCTGCCATCGTTGGGACAGTAGCCATAGAAATACCAGCTGCCATCAAACGTGGATTACCTGTTCCGTGAGTTGCCATTGTTTCAAATACGGTAATCATTCCCGTAACAGTACCCAACAATCCAACCATTGGGCAAATAGCAACTAAAGTCTTAATTAACATTAAATATTGATTAAGGCTTTCTTTTGACTGAGAAATCCAAGCTTCTCTAATTCGATGAGCTCCCCAAGAGGACACATCATTTCTTGAACTCCATTTAGCCACCATTTTTCTCGAATCCCTTGGGAATGTGAAATTTTGGAACCAAACTCGCTCAATAATGTATGTCCACATAACGATCAGGACAAAGGCAATGATGTATAAAACATCACCACCTGTTTCCATAAAGTTTTTAACCATATCAAGTAGTTCTTCTAATTGATATAGCATTTAACTATGCTCCTTTTTCAGCATGTTCAGCAAGCAAACCAGTACTTTGCTCTTCTAACACGTGAACAATTGATTTCGACTTACCCGATACAATAGCGTGTAAGAAAATCAATGGTATAGCTGAAATCAAGCCCAGAACAGTTGTCATCAAGGCTGTTGAAATACCACCAGCCATTAACTTCGGATCACCGGTACCAAACAATGTGATTGATTGGAAGGTAGCAATCATACCCGTAACCGTACCAAGTAGTCCTAATAAAGGAGATACAGCGGCCAGTACTTTAATGATATTCACACCTCGTTCAATCTTCGGCGTTTCTTTCAACACCGCTTCATCTAGTTTCAATTCGAGATCATCTGTATCGAGATCTTGATTCGCTTGATAGATAGTCATAATACGACCGAGAGGGTTATTACCTGGTGTGGAACTAGTAGCCTGCTTCTTGATTTTAGAACCAATTGAAGTCAAGGAAACCAGACGTTCTATTACGATAATCAAACCGATTAGTAAAAGACCTGTAATAACATATCCAACTATACCACCTTGGTGATAGCGTTCTGTGTTCGTCTTTTTCTGAGTCAATAATCGAAGTAACGAACCACGTGAAGGGTCAACTGCAAGACCTTCCATTGCATTACTTGAGCCTATGAAGGTAGAAACAGTGTCACTAAATTCAGCATCAGGTTGACGTACAAGTTCTTGCATTTCACCTAATGAAGGATTGTAGACAACAAAACCGGCATCAGATAATAGGTTAAATACACCTACTCTAGTAACAGTTGTTTTTTCCTTCGTGCCATCACCCAAGATTACGTCGCCTTCAAAAGTAACGATTTTTCCTGATTGAGTCATCTCAGTCTGTAACGATATCCATAGGTTTTGAAGTTCTTTGATAGTAGGTAGTTCTTTACGAGCACCTAATTCATCAAGAAAAACTTCTCTTCCAGGATATTGAGCAGAAATAATTGAACCTACAATACGTTGTGATGTATCAAGTGATACTTGACGTACTACTCCGAACATCTCACCGAGGTTAGCAGATTTTAATTTTAGTTGGTCATCCATTTCAGCCAGTTTAGCTTCATTAGCATCATACTGAGCCTTTAAGTTAACTGTTCTTTGTTCCTGACGCTTTTCTTCAGCAATAGCATTATCTAGTAATGACTTCTGGCGAGTACGGGCGTCGCGAAACTCTTTAATACGACGTTTATTTAAAGCGCTTTCAGCGGTTCGTGCAACTTTAACAGTCGCTAATAAGTCGTCTAAAGAAGTCGCTTTAGGGATTTGAGTAACTGCAGCAGTAGCTTCTTCTGCAGCAAATATATTTATTGTTGTCCCAGCGAAGATAACGCTGGCGATAATCAGGCTAGCTAATTTTTTCATCGTCAATTACCTCGCAGCTTTTGCAGTTGGAACAGGAAGATGAATTAAGTTTAGGTTCGCTTGTCCACGAGCCATCTTAATTCCATCACGTATTGTGCGTCTGTATTCATCACCAACAGCAATCCAGTCTTTGGATGTTGTATCGTAATAAGCACGTGATTCTTCATCACGACTTTGATATACAAGAGCCACACGTCCAAAACGTAAGAAATCTACTGTTTTTTCAACGCCACCTATTGTTATCTTTTCTTCATATGAAGTGACACTACTGCCGTAATCATTTTCAATTTGGTAAGCTTCAAGAATTTTACGATATTTTTCAGAGTTAGATACATTGACACTCAGCATCATTTCTCTAAGAAAATTAACTCTCTTTTCACGCTCTTCCATTAAGAAAGGTATATCAAGATGGACGAATTGGTCAAGAGACTCAATCATATCCTCCATCATAGGAATAACTGCACGCTCAGTACCATCAATTCCATCCATTTGACCTTGAATAGAATCCATTTCAGATTTTTGCTTTCTTATAAATCCTTCAATAGAAGAGTTATAAGCTTTTAAGCTATCGATACTTTGGAGAGTTAACTGATAGGTTTGAGACATATCAGAAGTTTGGTCTGCTAATTGATCAACTCTTGTTTGAGTTGTTACAGAATTTTTATTCATTGCTTTTTCAATAGTTGTAGATGCATCGAGAGGGCCTGCTGCCATCAACGTTCCACCCCAAACTATTAAGAAAGCACTGGAGGCTAGTGCTAATACTTTATTTCTTTTCATTGGCTTTAACATTATTATATCCTGACATCTTGTTGAATCTACGATAGATCCCTGATTAGGAGTTATTATTCACCGCTAGTACATCACTTTTCGTATATTGCTTAGACTCTATAAAATAGATTACTAAATATACGATTAGATATTTACTAACAGACATTAGAACAATGACTATAAACACATTATAGATGTGAGTCAACGGAAGAAATTTAATGATTTTTATTAGACGTTATTAAGAATTATTCTGGGAAATGTCGTGAGAACTAATGATATTAGGGGCTGTCTGCTAAAAATGGGACTGAAGCCCATTTTTAGATTTAAATATAAATGTTAAATTAATGTTGGTTTAAGATTACTTTGATGACAATTCTTCAAATTCTTTTCTTAATTCAAATTGCTTTGATGTCACATAAGTTTCCATATTTTGTAGACGATTTTCTAATGATTTAAAACTACTATTAAGTGCTTTCAACCTTTGGGCTGGAACCCTACCTTTTTTCCATACTTGTTGCACACTAGCAGCTTGGCGCTCAGAAGATTTACTCGACGTTTTATCGGTATAAGAATCTTTATGGAACTGTTTCTTCATCGATTTAAATTTATCATGCTTACTTGTACCTGGTTTCGGTTCCAAAACAAAATAACCAACAAGATAGGCTATAAATATAGGGAACTGAAAAAATAGTAATGCTGTCACGGCTATTATTCTAACAACCCAGACTTCTAGACCAAAATAATCAGCGACACCAACACAAACCCCACAAATCTTACCTCTAGAGGGATCTCGATATAACTCTCTCTTTGGATTTACAGGTGGTTGATAATCACTGTTCATACTTAGCTCTCCAGTCTGGTGTTTCAGCATCAAGTATAGATTCTAGAGTAGTTATTCTATCTTCCATACCTTCAGCTAGTTCAGCTAGTTCATTTAAAGAGTTCTGCTCATTATCAGATAATCCAACGGCTTTTTTCCCAGCCGTTCTATAATGCATAATAACCCATATTGGCGCCACGATTACCATAAATATAATAATAGGAGCTACGATTATGTCATCCATTTAAATCACCTTAGTAGTTAGTTGCTTGGTTTTTTTTCAGTTTTAGTCGGTGCTTTATCAGCAGCCATTTTCTTTTTAAGCTCTGCTAATTCGGCATCAAGTTTTTCGTCATCGGCAAGTCCTTCAATCTCTTCAGATAAAGAGCGCTTACGACCAAGACTCTGAGCATCAACATTGGCTTCTAAACCATCTAGTTTACGTTCATAACTTTCAAACCTTTGCATTGCATCATCACTGTTGCTAGAAAACAATTGTTCTCTAACCTTTAATCTAGACGAAGCAGTCTTGTGACGAATAACTAGAGCAGCTTGTCTTGATTTTGCATCCTGCAGCTTATCTTGTAGTTGACCAGTTTCAGCATTAAGTTGATCAAGTGCCGAGTTAACTGTAGACAATTGAGATTCCATATCTGAAGCCATTTCTACAATACGTTTTTTCTCAAGTAATGCCGCCTTAGCTAAATCTTCTCTGTCTTTAGAAACTGCTAGTTCAGCTTTTTGCTGCCAATTATCTACTTCAGATTTTAGTTTATCTATTTTACGTTGCAACTCTTTCTTTTCAGCAATGGTTCTTGCAGAAGTAGTTCTAACTTCTACTAAGGTATCTTCCATTTCCTGAATGATTAAACGAATCATTTTTTCAGGATCTTCAGCCTTATCTAGAATTGAATTTAAATTTGCGTTAACGATGTCTGCAAAGCGGGAAAAAATACCCATAATTTAGCCCTCATTTATCTTAAAAGTGTAAGTATTCAATTTATCAAAAAAAACCTTTAAGCGATGATATGACAACGCCTAACGGTGATTGAGATAGTTCTTGACTCATTTGAGTTAGCAAGGCAACTTGATCTTGAGAAAGTAAAATAGCTAATATCGCAATAGTTATACCAGCAATACCCATTGCATTAATAGCAAGGTATTTCACTTTGCGTCTATTAAACTGGTTTAGTACCTCTTGTTGCAATGTCATTTTTCTTTCTCCATGATTTCTAAGTGAAATCCAGTTGTATAAAATATACTAATCAATGTTTCTTTATAATGGTTAACCTCACCATCTTGGTTTATAAACATTCACATACCATGCCAAAATAATTTAAATCACTAAGGCACTGATATAAATAGTAAATATAATATAGGACTGGAATTTATGAACTAAAATGTGTAAAATTTAAACCAACAATTAGTTAATTTAACCATATCATTTTAACCATAAGTAAGTTTACATATGACTGAACACTATCAAAGCAGAAAATCAGAACGCGATAATCTTATAGGCGAATCTGCCTGTTTTCTTGAAATGCTAGAGCATATATCTCAGGTAGCTCCTTTAGATAAGCCTGTTTTGGTGGTTGGCGAAAGAGGTACAGGAAAAGAATTGGTTGCCGCGAGATTGCACTATCTATCGTTAAGATGGGATCAATCATTCATCACTATGAATTGTGCATCGATCAATGAAAATTTACTTGAGACTGAATTATTTGGTCATGAGTCAGGCTCCTTCACTGGTGCTGGAAAAAAACATGTTGGCCGATTTGAGCGAGCTGATAATGGCTCTCTCTTTCTTGATGAGTTAGCCAACTCGTCAGGTTTAGTCCAAGAAAAGCTGTTACGAGTTATTGAATACGGCGAATACGAGAGGGTTGGTGGTAATAAAACGCTAAAAACCAATGTGAGATTAATTTGTGCAACTAATGAAGATCTTCCCTATCTTGCTGAAAGAGGTCATTTTAGAGCAGACTTACTCGATAGATTAGCCTTCGATGTTATTACTATTCCACCGTTAAGAGCCCGTCAGGAAGATATTCA
>JBLHLI010000028.1:0-12290 GCA_047618765.1 Enterobacterales bacterium
TCGCGATTAATAAGCTCGATGTTCTATTTCATGAGCTTATTAAACGTAATCAGAAACCACAGGGCTTTTTAAAGCATTTATTCCGACAGCAAGCATCTCCTATTAAAGGTTTATATATGTGGGGGGGGGTTGGTCGAGGAAAAACTTACTTAATGGATTCATTCTTTGATGCATTGCCCATTAAGAAGAAGAAAAGGCTACATTTTCATCGCTTTATGTATTGGGTCCATCATGAACTTACCGACCTAAGCGGTCAGAGTAATCCTTTAGTTATTATTGCTGATAAGTTAGCAGAGGAAACATCTATATTATGTTTTGATGAATTTTTTGTTAGTGATATAGCCGATGCAATGATTCTAGGAAACTTACTTGAAGAGATGTTTAAGAGGGGTATATCCCTCGTTGCGACCTCTAATATAGTTCCTGATCAACTTTATTGGAATGGTCTCCAGCGAGAGCGATTTTTGCCTGCTATTGCACTCGTCAAAAAGCATACTGAAATTCTTAATGTTGATGGAGGAATCGATTATCGCCTTAGAACATTAGAGCAAGCAGAAATTTATCATTCTCCCCTCGATCAAGCTGCAATTGATAATCTACAATTCAGCTTTACTCATTTAGCTGTTGATAAAATCATCGAGAATTCAAAAATAGTTATTAATGGTCGAGAAATAAGTGTGGTAGCTCTAGCTGACGGAATCGTATGGTTAGACTATAAAGTGGCCTGTGCTAGTCCAAGAAGTGCTAAAGATTACATAGAGCTTTCAAAACTATACCAAACCGCTTTAGTTGCTAATATTCCGCGATTAAACGATGAAGTTAATGATGAGGTTAGGCGATTTATCAGCCTTGTTGATGAATTCTATGAAAGAAATGTTAAATTGATTATTTCAGCAGCCGTACCTTTAGAAGAACTATATGTGGGAAGTCGGTTAGCTTTCGAATTTAGGCGAACACTCAGTCGATTACAAGAAATGCAATCCTTAAGCTATCTTGCAAAACCACATCTTCCCTAGAAATAGTTAATAATTATTAATTATTAACGAAATCTTCAGATAAAGATGAAGAATTATTATATCTTTTCTACTTAGGGGGCTTACAATGCAAAAGCAAATATTGAGCACTGAGTTAAGTAAATACATCATAAAGAATAATTGGGTTTAATTGTTTGTAATCAATTAGATAGATGTTTTTATGAATAAAAAATGAATAGCTTTGATAGTAGTGTTAGATAAAATCCTACGCTAAATCAGTGCCCTTATAATTAGAATTATCAACCAAGATTGTACGAGTAGTATAAAAATGATGATTTTTAGCTAATTCACTCTTGTATCTTCTTTACCATTTCTGTAGAATTCGCGCTCCTTGACGGGACCTGTGTCTATAAATGACCACTATCCCGTTTTAAGTAGAGTATTTCGGACCAAGAATTGGTTTATTCCGGGATAATTGATAGTCCTGGAAAAGTTGGAGTAGGAAATGAAAACCTTTAGTGCAAAACCTGCATCTGTGAAAAGCGACTGGTATGTCGTAGATGCTGAAGGAAAAACTCTGGGCCGTATGGCTACAGAAATCGCAAGAAGATTGCGTGGAAAACATAAGGCTGAATATACGCCACACGTTGATACGGGCGATTATATCGTTGTAATTAATGCTGAAAAAGTAACCGTTACTGGTAAGAAAGCTTCTGATAAGATTTATTACAGACATACTGGTTATCCTGGCGGCATTAAAGAAATTAGCTTCGAGAAGTTACAAGCTATTAAGCCTGAGATGATCATTGAAAAAGCGGTTAAAGGTATGTTGCCAAGAAATCCTCTTGGACGTGCTATGTTCCGTAAATTAAAAGTCTATGCCGGTAACGCGCATAATCATGCTGCACAGCAGCCACAAACTTTAGAGATTTAATACTATGGCAGTTACTCAACATTATGGTACTGGACGTCGCAAAAGTTCTACAGCTCGTGTCTTTATGCGTAAAGGCTCTGGTAAAATTACCGTTAATAATCGTACCTTAGATACATATTTCGGCCGTGAAACTTCACGTATGGTTGTTCGTCAGCCACTAGAGTTAACTGAACTTCTTGAGAAGTTTGATGTAGCGGTTACTGTAAAAGGCGGTGGCGGAACTGGTCAAGCTGGTGCAATTCGTCACGGTATTACACGTGCTCTAATGGAGTATGACGAAACATTAAGACCTGAGCTTCGTAAAGCTGGTTTTGTAACACGTGATGCTAGACGTGTTGAGCGTAAAAAAGTTGGTTTACACAAAGCACGGAAACGTCCACAGTTCTCAAAACGTTAATCGTAACTCAGTTACCTTATCGATTTGTAAAAAGCCCGATTTATCGGGTTTTTTTTTGCTTGAGAGAAAAGAACTCATCGTATTAACACCTAAAATACATATTTAACTTTATTGTTTTTCAGTATTCTAGGGCTAATTTTCTAATATTAATTTCAATCTTGCTTAAAGCTGAAATTAATCCATACTAGATAAAGCTAAATGTATGGTTTTCCTTGAAAAAAAGGGTACTTTTCTTTATCATTGCGCGACTTACAAAGTGCTTATTTAATGACAATTTTTATAATCTAATTAAATTATAATAATTGTTTGCAATAGGTCACTGAAACAATTAACTAATTAGCCTCAGGGGAGATACTCAGTATGAGTTCTGACGGTGTAGTAAAAGTTGAAGCTGCAGATATGGGCAGACGTCGATTTCTAACAACAACAACAACTGTTGTTGGTGCTATTGGTGCGGGCTACGTAGCTGTACCATTTCTAAGTTCATGGATGCCTAGCAAGAAAGCTCTTGCTGCTGGTGCTCCAGTTGAAGCTGATATTTCTAAGCTACAATTAGGTCAAGCGATAAAAGTTGAGTGGCGCGGTAAAAGTGTCATTATCATTCGCCGTAGTGAAGAAGTTATTAACAATCTTTCTCAAATAGAGGATGTTTTAGCAGATCCTAACTCAGAAGTTGTTGAACAACAGCCAGATTATGCGAACAATCAATATCGCTCGATTAATAAAGAATTTTTAGTTCTGCTGAGTTGGTGTACACATCTTGGATGTTCTCCAACCTATACTCCTGAAGTAAAAGCTGATTGGTCAGGTGGATTCATTTGTCCTTGCCATGGTTCTAAGTTTGATATGGCTGGACGTGTTCATCAAGGGATGCCAGCTCCAACAAATCTTATCGTTCCACCACACCAGTATCTAAGTGAATCAAGAATACTCATTGGTGTTGATGAAGGAGAGCAAGCTTAATGTCTGACAATAAAGGTACATTCATAGAATGGCTAGATGTTCGATTTCCTGCTACGAAAGTTTGGAAGGAACATATTTCTGAATATTATGCCCCAAAGAATTTTAACTTTTGGTATATTTTCGGTTTCTTAGCAATGATTATTTTAGTTAATCAAATCCTAACGGGTATTTGGTTGACTATGAATTATGACCCTACTGCTGAAGGTGCTTTCGCATCAGTTGAATTTATTATGCGTGATGTCAACTGGGGGTGGCTACTGCGCTATATGCATTCTACAGGTGCTTCTGCATTTTTCATCGTAATATATCTGCATATGCTAAGAGGCATAATGTATGGTTCCTATAAAGCACCTCGTGAGCTTTTATGGGTATTTGGTATGATTATTTATGTACTGCTGATGGCTGAAGCCTTTATGGGATATCTTCTTCCTTGGGGACAAATGTCATTCTGGGGTGCCCAGGTAATTATAAACCTTTTTGGTGCGATTCCATTTATCGGTGAAGATTTAACCTTATGGATCCGTGGTGATTATGTCATCAGTGGTGCTACCTTAACGCGCTTCTTTGCTCTGCACGTTGTTGCTGTTCCGATAGCAATAATATTAATGGTATTTTTACACCTCGTAGCACTTCATAAAGTGGGTTCGAATAATCCTGATGGCATAGAAATAAAAGATAATAAAGATGAAAATGGTATTCCACTTGACGGAATTCCTTTCCACCCTTATTACACAGTAAAAGATACTATGGCTGCGGTTGCATTTTTAATATTATTTAGTGCTGCACTATTTTTTGCACCTGAAATGGGCGGATATTTCTTAGAGCCACCAAACTTTTTACCAGCGGATTCATTAACTACTCCGGATCATATTGCTCCCGTTTGGTACTTCACTCCTTTTTATGCCATTTTACGTGCGATACCTTCAATAGCCGGATCAGCATTTCCTGGTGTAGCTGCAATGGGACTAGCCATCGTATTCTTATTCTTATTGCCTTGGCTTGATAAATCAGAAGTTAGATCGATACGTTATCGTGGTTGGATGTTCAAATTAGCTCTAATTCTATTTTGCGTCAGCTTTGTAGTTTTAGGTTACCTTGGAATGCAGCAGCCGACTGAAGGAAAAACCTTAATAGCTAGAATCGCTACTGCTGTTTATTTCTTATTCTTTTTGGCAATGCCTTGGTATACGAAGATAGATAAAACTAAACCGCTTCCTGAGAGGGTTACACACTAATGGCTACTAAATTAATCATGAAAAAGATCGGACTACTGCTAGCCATCGTGGGCTTGATGAATAATTTACAAGCTGCAGGTGGTGGTGAAACTCAGTCTGCAAATATTCGCAGTGATAATAAGATTTCATTACAGTCTGGCGCTAGAACCTACATGAATTATTGCCTTGCTTGTCATAGCTTGAAGTACATGCGCTATGAAACGTTAGTTGAAGGTCTTGGAGTTTCTCCTGACATCATTGAGAAAAACTTGATGTTTACTGGTGAGAGAATTACTGATCATATTACAAATAATTTGCCAGAAAATGACTCTAAGGCATGGTTTGGTAAAGCACCACCTGATCTCACTCTAATCGCAAGAGTTCGTGGCGCTGATTGGTTGTATACATACTTGAAGAGCTTTTATGCCGATGAAAATCGTCCTCTTGGTGTTAACAATAGTTTGTTTAAAGATGTGGGCATGCCTCATGTTTTAGCTCCTCTGCAGGGTAAACAAGTAAAATCTAACCTTGCTAAGGAACTTGAAAGTAAAATCGCATCTGCGGATTTAGCAATTGCTATTGCGAACCGTGATAAGGACGATGTTACGGCTGCTAGTCAAAGAGTTATTTTAGATGAAGCAACTTTAGCTCTTGGGCAGCTTAAACATGAGCAAGGTTATTTTGAAATTGCTACGGCAGGTTCAATGAACGCCGATGAGTATGATGAAACTGTCAGAGATTTAGTTAATTTCATGGATTATGCTGCTGAGCCTATAAAATTAGAGCGTAAGGCATTAGGATTAAAAGTAATACTATTTTTAATCTTCTTATTTGGCTTAACTTACTTATTAAAGAAAGAATATTGGAAAGATATTCATTGATTCTTTGATGAAATAAATAAAGTAATTCATTTATAAAGTAATTCATTTATAAAGTAAAAATATTAGAAACAAAATTATAATAAACGAGATGTCATCATAACTGATGACATCTGTTCTTTTTCTGTAAGATTGCGGAGATAATTCATGGCTGAAGTTGCTAAGCGCTCGATAATGACGCTTTATTCAGGTGATTTAGATATATATTCTCACCAAGTACGTATTGTTTTGGCTGAGAAGGGTGTTAACTTTGAAGTAATAGATGTTGAGCCTAATGATAAGCCAGAAGATTTGGCCGATTTAAACCCCTATAA
The DNA here is from genome assembly GCA_047618765.1 of Enterobacterales bacterium. Classification (GTDB taxonomy): domain Bacteria; phylum Pseudomonadota; class Gammaproteobacteria; order Enterobacterales. The sequence goes on from JBLHLI010000028.1 coordinate 5,675, forward strand.
TACGGTTCCAACATTGGTTGACCGTGAGCTCGTTTTATTTGAAGCTCAAATAATCATGGAATATTTAGATGAGAGATTTCCTCATCCTCCTTTGATGCCTGTTTACCCTGTGGCTCGTGCTCGAAGTCGTCTTATGATGCATCGTGTTGAGCGTGATTGGTATAGCTTAAGAACAGTTATCCTAGACCCAAAGGCGAAAGCTAATGAACAGGATAAAGCAAAAAAAGATCTCAAAGATTCGTTAATAACACTTGCTCCTGTATTCTCTGACACTTCATTCTTTTTGAGTGAAGATTTTACTTTAGTCGATTGTTGTCTAGCTCCTCTATTGTGGAGATTAGAATCTATGGGAGTTGAGCTAAATGGTCGTGGTGCAAAGGAAGTGCTGGACTACATGGACCGTCTTTTTGCTAGAGAATCATTCCAGGCAAGTTTAACAACTTTGGAACGTGAATTTCACGAAACTGAGTATTAAGCAGATAAATGACTCCTAATCAGCCTTATTTATTGAGAGCGATCCATGAGTGGATCCTCGATAATAATATGACGCCTCATATTTTAGTTAATGCACAAAGCCCTAAAGTAGAAGTACCTATGCAATCTGTCCAAGATGGACAGATTGTACTTAATATTGCCACTCACGCTATATCTAATATTCTAATGGATAATGAAGCAGTTAGTTTTTCAGCGCGTTTTTCAGGTGTTGTTGAAAATATTTACATTCCTGTGACTGCCATTAAAGCAATTTATGCCAGTGAAAATGGTCAGGGTTTAGTTTTTCCTGAAATCGATATCACTGAAGATGGTCTTGAAGATGAGGTAATCAGAGATGTTGTTGATCGAGAGTCTCTGGTCTCTGACAATAATGATGAATCTCTAGTAACGGAGCCATCATCAAAGCAAAGTGCTTCAAAGAAAACATCTTCAAAGAAAGTACCATCTAAGAAAGTACCATCTAAGAAAACGGCACCTTTTCTAAAAATTGTTAAATAATTACGGCATATACTCAAAAGCTTGAACTACACGTTCAACACCATCAATATTTCGAACTATAGCAATAGCCTTATCTGCTTCAGCCCTAGTGACCAATCCCATTAAAAATAGTTCACCATTTTCTGTAATTATTTTTATATGCCCAGAGGCGAAATTCTGCTCGGCTAGCATTAAAGACTTTGCCTTAGTAGTGATCCAAGTATCACTGGTTGAACTCAATAGAGAATTAGGGGCTGATATCCTAATTTCATTATGAACCTTCCTTACATTATCAATTTTTCTAACTATTTCTGAAGCAGTATTACGAAGACTTTCATTAGGGGCTTGCCCGACCAATAAAACCACGCGATTAAAGCTGGTTACATTGATATTTGATGATTGATCTAATTCATTGTGATCTGAAATAGCTTGGCCAGATTTCAGCTCAATAGTTTGATCCTCAATATAGCTACCAGAGGTTCTTCTATCAGTAGCCATGTCGGTTCCAACAAGTGCTGTGGTAGCAACAGCTGCTACACAACCCGATAGAAGTGGTGTCGCTAGAATAAATAGAATAGATATGTTTTTAAAAGAAATTTTATGCATCAGTATCACCAAATAAACGGTTATCAATCAAATCACAAAGAGAATGTATTACTAATAGATGAACTTCCTGAATACGTGCTGTGGAAGGCGATGGAACTCGAATTTCAACATCATTCACACTCACTAGTCCTGCCATCTCACCACCATCTTTACCCGAGAGTACTATGATTAACATATCTCTAGATAATGCAGCTTTCATTGCCTCCATAACATTTTTTGAATTTCCACTAGTCGATATGGCGAGTAATATGTCGCCAGATTGGCCGAGGGCCTTCACTTGTTTCGCAAATATTTGGCTATAATCATAATCATTGGCAATAGCCGTTAAGGTATTAACATCGGTGTTTAAGGGAATTGCTGGTAAGCTTGGACGTTCCCTTTCAAAACGATTTAACATCTTCGATGCAAAGTGCATTGCATTACCTGCTGAACCGCCATTACCACAACTTAGAATTTTATTACCATTTATTAAAGCATTAACTAACATTTCTGCCGCCATAGCAATTGAATCTGGTAGTGAGTCAGCAGCATCAATTTTAGTCTGTATACTTTCGGTAAACATCTCGCGAATGCGCGCAAGCATATCCATCCTCTAATCTCCATTTTTGTAAGTGGATTTAAAAAATATTTTTAATCCATTGAGCCTCTAATAGACCGTTAGTGTCGGTTACCGCTACAAGGTCAAACCGACAAGGAACTTTGTCCATAAGTTTTTTGCGTTGCAGATAGGCAAGCGCTGCTTTGGTAAGTCTTTTTTGTTTGACAGCTGTAATAGAGCCTATAGCACCACCAAATTTATTACTGTTTCTACGTTTTACTTCTACAAAAACAAGAGAGTCTTTATCCTTCATGACAAGGTCAAGTTCACCTACCCGAAAATTAACATTTTTTTCGATCAAATGTAATCCATGTTCGATTAACATATTGGCAGCAAATGTTTCAGCCTCTCTTCCTAATTCGACACTAGTATTATTTTTTAATAGACCATTCTGCAATAGCTCAGTCATTGATGGTTTCTTGATCCTTTGAGCCTTGATTCTTGGACAGGAGTATTGCCTTACCATTTTCAAATTTTGCCCAAGAAAGAGTTCTTTGTATATGACCTAGTTGATCTACTGATAAAGTCCCAGATAGACCTTGAATTTGAAATTGTGGAAAGTTTCTTAATTTACTCAGATCAGGTATCAAGGTGAAGAGATCATGGCCTAAAGCAAACAAACGTGCTGAAGATGTTTTAGTTGAATTTGGCCATAACTCTGAAATACGATTTTTAGTTGAGTTGATTGCATATTCATCGGAGAGTAACCAAGGAATATCACAAAATAAGACTTTATTAAGATCATTGTCTAGTTGTGGTTCATCTTTACCGTTGTAGATACTCGACGTGGAATAAAGTGCTAGATCATGAGCATAATAGAAATCGATAAAAGGTTTAATTCTCCTAGCTTGATTGACAGAAGCTTTAAAAAATAAGAAATCTGAATCTTGTCTTCGACGTGATTCATACTTGAGGGGAATAGCCATTAATTGTTGTAGTCTAGAATGTCTGGCTAGGCTTTTATCAACGCCCAGAAGTTCCTGGACAGCTCGAGCATAATCATTATCATCGCCATAATTGATGATTTGTTGTGTCTCTCCTCCAAGCCGCTCAAATTGTTCAGAGAAAGCTTTACTTGTTCTTTCACCAATAACCCCACTCGGAACCAGTACTATGGCCCGACTGAGGCCATCTTCCCAAGCTTTTATTGCTGCTTGCCTAGCTTCATCTTCGACAGGTAATCCAAATTGATAGAAATTTTTTGGAAGAAATAAATCATCATCAAGGCGATTAATTGTCATCACAGGCACAGGAAAAACTTCAAGTTTAGCCAACTCATTTACCGATTCCCTACGCAACGGCCCAATCACAAAAGTTGCTCCCTGATCAACTGCCTTTTGATAGAGTAATTGTATATTGCTTGTTTGACTACTATCGTAAAATAAAATTTCTGGACGTTGTTCAGCAGGAATATTGTAAACAGCAGCTAGAAAACCATCTCTTATTTGCTTGGCTGAAGATGCTAAAGAACCGCTCTCAGGTAATAACAAAGCAATAACATCTGGTCGATATGAACGAGCGGCTTCAGCTCGCGCCATATCAATAGGTAACTGCTTGTTGGCCGGGTGTTCTTTATATATTGTGCGCCATTGCTCTAAGTTTGCTACAAGGATATCAGGTTGCTCTGCATAATTTTTAGCTAAAGAAGCGAGCTCAAGCCAACCAGATACCAACATTGAATTTAAACTATTTCGGTATATATTAATGTTACTGACGAGCATTAACGATTGCCATAATAATTCATTGTTTTCTTCGATTTCTAGTTCATCTTTTAGAAAACCTGATAAGGCAATTCTTTGAAGAGAACCTTCATAAAAACGCGATAAAGAATCTAAAAGGTTTGCATAATCTCGATGAAAATTAATTTGTTGATAGGTTTTAAGTAAAGTGGGTTCTTTTATTTGATTATATTGAGCTAAAGCCTGTTGCTCACGATTTGCTAAAACCAAAGCCTGGGCTGTTAATAAATGGTGTAACTGTAGGCCAGTAATGTTCAGTGTATTACGATTAACACTATTTAGGATGTTAAGGGCCTTATCAGTTCTTTTTTGAGCTAGTAATGCTTCTGATGCTAAGAGCAACCAATTTGCCTGTTTCTCTCCTGAGGAATTTTGTGCTTGTCCAAGATAGTACTGTGCTTTATCAGCAGAACTTGATTGATTACTAATCGATGATGTTGATCCACAGCCTGTCAATGCCATGAATAATGCACAAAGTAGCACTGAGACAGTAATATTTTTGATTCTATTCACAAATGAACTCGCTAAAACTGATATCAGGCTGTATCTTACGTCAGATAAGCTCCAATAAACCACTAAAACCATTAACCACAAATGTTTAATTATATTCAGGAATTATTATGACATCAAATAGCGGTGTTTTGTATGTTGTTGCAACACCAATTGGAAATCTTTCTGATATATCAGAACGAGCAAAGCAAATTCTTGATTCTGTATCGTCTATAGCAGCTGAAGATACGCGTCATACAGGCAGATTGCTTCAACATTTGGGCATAACCAATAAACTTGTTTCTCTGCATGATCATAATGAAAGACAAAAGGCCTCCTATTTTGTTAATAAATTGCAAAAGGGCGATGATCTGGCACTTGTCTCCGATGCGGGAACCCCCCTTATTAGTGACCCAGGATATTTTTTAGTACGAGAGGTTAGAGCTGCAGGCCTTAAAGTTGTACCTATTCCAGGTGCCTGTGCCTTGGTGGCTGCTTTATCGGCTTCGGGTCTAGCAACTGATCGTTTTGTGTTTGAAGGTTTTTTGCCAGCAAAATCAACAGCAAGACAAAAACAATTAGAACAATTAAAAAATGAAGCACGAACAATGGTGTTTTATGAGTCAACTCATCGAATTGTCGATTCGTTAAAAGATATGGGGCTTATTTTTGGTGATGAACGCTTAGCAACGGTCGCTCGTGAGTTGACTAAAACATTTGAGACTATTCACTCGGATACTTTAGGAAACCTGTTGCATTGGATGAAAGCTGATAATGACCAGCAGCGAGGTGAATTTGTTGTAATTATTTCTGGAAACCCAAACTCCTTGTCAAGTGAAGAGAGTGAAGCTGATCGCATTGTTGATGTTTTATCGACTAAACTACCCCTTGCCCAAGCAACATCTCTTGCAGCTGAAATAACGGGAGAACGCAAAAAGAGTCTCTATCAAAGAGCTCTTGAAAGAAAAGAATAATTTAAATCCCTGATTCTGCAAAGTTAACTTCACAAAATCAGGAGGGTAATTAAGCAGGGATTTTAAAGGTTCTTTAAAATTTTATCTCTTCGTTTAAGAATATACGTGATTTGTTTTCTGTGCAGATATTTGGAAAGTCTTTGTTTAAGCTCTGCCTTATCAAGATTTTCAAGTCGAGTTCTAAAGTTATCTGACAAGATTAACTTGCTCCATTTTAATCCTTTGGGCAAATCATTTCTTGTTAAAAAAGCTCTAGTATGATCGATTAACCAAATTTGCCATTCATCCATTTGAAAGAGTATGTTACCGGTATTTCGATCATTATTGTATATCAAGACATCAAATATTCTCATCATTGCCATCTGTGAACGTCTTGAGCATGAACCTTCATAGGCAACTTTATCTTCGACCATTTTGGTACGATTAATTCCATTACTGATCCAATATTGAAAAATTCCTGATTTGCCTTCAAATGACCGAGCAACAGTTGGAGGAATTGCATTAAGCCCAAGAATTTTATTTAATTCATAAGCCGCTAATTCATGCTTATAGCGGTCAGAGCCATTACCAATGCGTGGCCACTTATACTTTTTTTCAATGTCAGGATCGCTATCAACATTTTTATAAAGGGCATATATTGTTCGCTTACCTTTTCTCAAGGTGAGTTTAAGCGGCTTAGTTACTCCTAATCCAATATCTTCACTAGCAACCACTTCTGCGGTTAATAAAAAGTCCTCTATCTCATCATTGGTCATGCCATAAGGATGATACCAAATTCTTGGAGGTTGCTCTTTTATGTCATGAATACCATGAGCTATATCTAGTACTTTGACACTATCGGCATTATGAAGAACTAAAGATGCTTGTCCCTTGTATGCACCATAAAACATCCCAGTATCTTGGAGAAAGATTCTTTTATTAAAACGACTTTCTACTTCATGACTAAACGTTACGCTGTGACCTAAATAAGCACTTGAGGCTCCCAGTTGTTTAAGGACTTTATTAACCATCGGCTCTTCACTAAATTGATGACATAAAGCTGTGCCACGATACCAAATAGGGCTTTCGGGTTTACTAACTACACTTTCAGCAAGTTTCAGAAAACGTTTAACCTTTTTAATATATCGGCTCCTAAGAAATTTATTATTTTTAATCTGACCATTTAATAAAGTGTTAGCTCTGATGATTCTATCAGACGTGAAAAATGAATGAAGAAAAAAGCCATCTTCAACAAAACT
>JBLHLI010000029.1:0-12179 GCA_047618765.1 Enterobacterales bacterium
GGACAGCTGTGGCTGCATCACCAAAGATAAAGTGACTGTCTCTATCAGTGAAGTTAAGATGTCCCGAGCAAACTTCAGGACTAATCACTAAAATACTTTTTGCAGTCCCCGCTTTAATAGCATCAGCCGCCGCTTTAATACCAAAGGTGGCTGATGAGCAGGCGACGTTCATATCATAGGCGAAACCTTTAGCGCCCAAGTAATGTTGCACCTCTACACTAATTGCCGGATAGGCACGTTGCAGGTTCGAACAAGCAACAATAATTAGGTCAATCTCATTGATGTCTCTAGACACTTTTTCAAGTGCCATTGTTGCTGCGCTTATTGCCATTTCTGCCAATATGCTAGGTTCATCATCACTGCGTTCAGGTAATCTTGGCGCCATAATTTGAGGGTTGAGAATACCCTCTTTTGCAATGAAATGTCTTGATTGTATTCCGGATGCTTTTTCGATAAATTCTGAGCTGGAGTAGGTGAGAGCCTCTTGAGCTCCCTTTTCGATATCAACAGCGTTTTGTTCATTAAACAAATCTACATAAGCATTAAATGCTAGGACTAATTCATCATTAGAAACGGAATCTTGGGGTGTATAGAGTCCTGTTGCTGTAATTATCGCCATTAATTTAGCTGCCTGTTATTGCTTTAAGCTGGGTTTAAGCTATCAGTCATATTAGCATCATTATGAAAGTACTTAATCCCACATAAAATGGGTGATGATCAGTTCTTCTATTAATGGCTCTCCAACTTCTTTAGTTAGCATGTCTTTTATTCCAGTAGTCAAAGTAGCTCTCAACTCTTTTCTTTTTGTTACATCTTTGATAATTTTTTCATCAGTGAAACTAAGAAATTCAATAATGAAATCTCTTACTAAAGGCATATGAATAAGTAGCTTGGTGACAGAATCTTTACCTGTGATGGTAAGTTGTGCCTTTATTTGTACAAAACCTGGCTTTTTGGATGACTTTTTTTGATAGTTGGTGACAATAATAGGCTCAATTTGGATATATTCAAATTCCACCTTCTCATCTTCAGCGCAAACACCTACGGTATTGAACAATGCAATAACTAGCAGTAGTGTTTTGTATTGAGATAAAGGTTTAAAAAATAAATTCATTAAAAACTCCTGATATTTGGCTAACTATAGCATCAATCTAGACAATTCAGATACAATACGGCAACTAAGAATTAAGCAATTTAATAGGGTGGTAGTTGTTAATTATGACGACTAAGGTAGTTATGCCAACAGATCAGTGGATTTCTTTGGCTGATGTTCAAAATAACCTGGCAAAAACTGAAGCTAATATGGTTCAATTTCAATGGCTGTCTGATCAGGGGTCAATGACTAATCGTTTGATAGCAGCAGCAGAATTCCCTTTAACGGTTAAGGTAACGTCTTCTTCTGAGCAAGATATTGATACGGAAGAACGTGCATTTTTAAAGATAACGACTACTCAATCTTATGTTCGAGAAGTGCTAATGTCTATTGATAATAATCCATGGCTGTATGGCAGGACAATAATTCCCCACCAAACATTGCAAGGCGATGGTTCTGAAATAAAGTTGCTTGGGGATAAACCTTTAGGTCAATTACTTTTTAAAAATGGATTAAATTCAAGGCAATTTATAGAAGTAGCGACAATCACAAAAAATCATCACTTGTATCCGCACTTTGCAATGGATGGTGAGTTGGAGAATCTTTGGGCAAGAAGATCCATGTTTCTATTCAATGGCTCTCCTTTGCTTGTACAAGAAGTATTTATGCCCAGCTGCCCATTTTTACAACTTAATCTTGAGTAACTCCAACAGGAAGTTGCTCTAACCAATCAATAAAACGTTTTACATTTTCACCTTTAAATATTCGGCCGTGTTGTGGGCATAAGTATTCTATATCGAGAGCTCTGACACGCTCAATCCACTTCATTTTAGCTTGATTTGATGGCAACCACCTTTGATGAAAACCACGCATTTTAGGAATATGCTCATCGAAATTTTCAACAAAAATTGGCCCACCAGGATCTTCCATAGCTGATCCAAGATCACCACTCATCAGAATTTTATGGGCTGGATCATAAACATTAAAATTACCTGAAGAATGCAAGTAATGAGCTGGAATCATTTCTAGGGGTAATCCGTCCACATTGACTGTCATTCCTGGATCTGGAATCGCTACATATTCCATATTTTCCATGCCATAATGTCTTAAGAATGATTCCCAAATCCAGGGAGCGTATAGTTTTGCTCCTGGTAATGCTTGATCCCAGAGTCCTAAAGAAGAAATCACGTCTGGATCTTGATGGGAAGCAAAAACATGATGAATTTCATCAGCAGGAGTATAACGAAGTACCATTGCTAGCATCGTTGAAAATAACTCTATACCACCCGGATCCATTAAAAAAGCAGACTTTTTTGTACGAACCATATATTGGTTGGTGTCGATGATACCGTCTGATTTATTTGAGTCTCGGCCAAACATATACCAAGTTGACTGACTATTTTTTGAAAGAACATGAGCTTCCATGTATTTTTCCTCTGTTTCTAAATTAATTTAATGATGGATTGAGAGCGATCGATACGTTCTTTAATTTGACTCGTTGAATGCAAAATGTCATCCGCGATTACATCAAGACTTGCTTGATATTCTGGCGATTGTGCCGATTCAACTTTAGCGTTAAGGGCAATGATTCCAGCAGAGCGAATTTCCTGCTGTATATCACCTAAATTGGATCTTAAACTGTTCAATTTCTTTTGCTGTTCAAGCTGATTAAGTTCAACTTCTTTACGCAAGGTTTGTTGTGGACCGATACAAGAGTCTCGAAATATTGCCTCTTCATTGGCCATTACAAGATTCATTTGTTCTAATCCGTAAAGTTTACGTTGCAGATCAGCTGCAAGAGTCGCAACCTCAAGTGCTTGTATATTAATTGTTGTGGCAAGGTTAATTGTAGCTGTTGCTAAATCATCAATAAAGTTTGTAATGGCTTTAAAACCGAGCACCTTGTCACCGGCTCTAACCGTTAAAGCTCGAGCATTTTTAGCAATTAGGGAAACCTCCTTTGCTGTTTTAGTTGCTAGGTACAGTTCCCTAGAAACTTTAGCTAATTCAACGAAGGCTTCAGGTTTCTTTTTACGGTATGATTTTTGTTGCTGTTTCATAGGCTTATCTTGCATTTAAATGTTGATTATCTCTATACTCTAGCTAAGAATTACGATTTAACAATGTAAATTAGATATTTATAGTAATTATTTGTTTTTCCCTAAGCGATTAGCTCAATGATAAGCTGTTTAATCAGCGTAATTCTAATCGTGAAATTTCTTTTTAAAGGGTTAAAAATCTTAAATGATAGCAGCCTACAAAAACTTTTTTAGTCAATTAACTATCGATAAAGTCTTTGCTTATACTCAGTTGATGCGCTTTGATCGCCCTATTGGCATCTTGCTTTTACTTTGGCCAACCTTGTGGTCTCTTTGGATAGCTGCAGGCGGATTTCCAGATGTCAGAAATTTTCTGGTGTTTTGTGCTGGTGTAGTAGTCATGCGTTCAGCAGGCTGCGTCATTAATGATTATGCAGATAGAGATTTAGATGGCCATGTTGAGCGAACTAAACTCAGGCCAATACCAGCTGGTCTAGTGACTCCTTCTGAAGCTCTTGTGCTATTCTCCTTATTACTATTTCTTGCCTTAATGTTGGTTCTGACTTTAAATATAGAAACAATAAAGCTAGCCTTTGTTGCCGCAGCCTTGACCTTTTTTTACCCCTTTGCAAAACGCTATACTTGGTTTCCCCAAGCCGTACTTGGTATGGCCTTTAGTTCTGCTATACCCATGGCATTTACCGCAGAAAACCAACCTTTAACAGAATTAGTCTGGCTGATCTTTTTTATTAACCTTATTTGGATAATGGTCTACGACACTATTTACGCCATGGCTGATAGAGATGATGATATCAAAGTTGGCATCCGCTCAACGGCTATATTGTTTGGTGATGCTGACAAGCTGTTAATTGCTCTAATGCAGTCGATGGTTGTTATGGGTTTACTGATTCTTGGTAGCGAGTTGGAATTCGGTTGGCAATATTTTTCAGCAGTTAGTATCGCCTCAATGCTTTTTTTATGGCAACAATGGCTGATTAGTAAAAGATTGCCTGAAAAGTGCCTTGAAGCTTTTCTAAATAATAATTATGTGGGTTTTGTTCTGTTTGTTGGGATTTTGATGGAGTACTTAGATTTGTGGTCACAATAACGATTTAGAAAGCAGCTACTAATAATTCAGTTCTGTGAATTAGTTTTAGAATTTATCAAAAATTTAGCTCTATAATGATTATTAGAATATGGCCCTTAAAAACTTCCATATAAAATTAATTTAATCTAAAGTTTTATCTTATAAATCAGGAGATATCAATGCGTCTCATTATTTTATTAAGCATAATGTTATTCGTATCATCTACAGTTCAAGCAAAAGATAAGAAGCACAAAAACAAAGAAAATAATGTCAAGTCAGAAGTTAATTTAAAGTATGGAGATAAGAATTTATCTATCACAGCGAGCATTTTTAATGATGGTGAATCTAGAATTCTAAATAACTATCTTCTTCATTCAGATGAAATGAAACAAAGTTCAAGCTCGAAAAAGCAAAAGAAACAGAAAAAAATACCTAAGGGATTGCAGAAAAAGTTAGCTCGTGGGGGCTCATTACCACCGGGATGGCAGAAAAAGTTACAGACTGGTGAAGTTATTGATAGTTCGACTTATCGTTATGCTAGGCCATTGCCAAAAGAAGTTCTATTGAGGTTACCAAAACCACCTCAAGGTACAATTATCGTTGAAATAGAGGGTGAGATAGTTCGTCTATTGGAAGCGAGTCTAACAATTGTCGACATTTTGAAGCATTAATAGCTTTTATTAGCTGCACTCATTAACAGTTAAACCTGCTTTTAAACTGGTAAATGCACTGTTAACAACGGTCTGTTCTGATTGAACAGCAGCAGTTAATACATCGTTACCCCAACCAGAGTCAGTGGTGAGATATGATGCCGTTAATAATGTTACTCCAGCAAAAAGTTGTGTACCTAATGCTAAGTGTCGTAGTTTTGTTCTTTTTACTATCATGGTTCTAGCTCCATTCATTTGATTCTTATCTTAATAGACGTAGCAACTGTCGAAAAAGTTTTCATCTAGACAATTATAATATGCGATCCTTTGATTTTATTCATTGTCGACTAACTCATTTATCGGGCGTTTTACCGCAAAGCCCGTTAATATGAAGCAATAATTAGGTTTTTTTAATAATAATTACAAGATTAGGATGGTTAGATTAATGAAATATAGAATGATGATTATTGGCTTATTACTATTTTTTCTTACAGCTTGTAGCAAACTCAGCTTAGAAAATTATGACAAGTTAGACGTTGGTATGAAATTTTTTGCAGTGACTGAAATTATTGGTAGTCCTGAGTCTTGCAAAGAAAAACTAGGAACGAGAAGTTGTATTTGGGGCGATAAAGACGGAAGTTATATTAAAGCTAATTTTATAGGTGGTTCAGCGATTCACTTTTCTCATAATAACTTAAACTAGTAAGACTGATAACTAATTGTAATAAACGTTGCTATAACCGGTTATTGTTATAGCAACGTGCAGGAATTACTTTAACTAATTATCTATAGTTATTTATCTATAACTATTTATCTATAACTATTTATCTATAGTATGGATTATCACCTTCAGCGTGTTCAGTCATATCTTTAACGCCGGTTAATTCAGTTGGAAATTTCTCTAGCAAGTTTTTCTCTACTCCTTCTTTAAGAGTAATAGTTACCATTCCGCATCCCTGACACCCTCCACCAAATTGTAGAATAGCGACGCCTTCTTCAGTGATATCAACTAAGCTGACATTTCCACCATGACTTGCTAATTGAGGATTAACCTCAGACTGAAGTATATACTCTACTCTTTCTTCGAGAGGCGCGTCATCTTCAACTGTCCTGACTTTGGCATTTGGAGCTTTTAGTGTTAATTGATAATCTAGGCCTTCTTTAACATAATCAATATCAGCGTCTTCTAAAAATGGAGCAGATTCAGCGTCGATATAAGCCGAAAATTCAACGAAATCAAGTTTGGTATCATCGTCATCAATGGATGTTGCCGGACAAAATGAAACACCACATTCAGCTTTTGGTGTTCCTGGATTAACAACAAATACTCTTATGTCTTTAGTGTCATCATCTTGACTTGCTAACAATTTCAAAAAATGCGTTTTAGCTGTATCTGTAATGTTAATCATTCTATTTCCTATCAATATGTCTAGAGGGAATTCTTAAGATATGATCATGATAGCAGAATTTGATAATTCAAGCATAAATGCTTAATTAATCGTAAAAATAGCTAATAGAATGAGATTATTAGATTTTTAATCGGTATCCGGCTCTAGAGATCACTTCTTTAGCGGCTTTAGATTTTAAAAAGGCCATAAATTCCTCTGCAGCTAGCACATTCTGGGTTGATGTTAATATTACTGCTGATTGGGTGAGTTGATGATTGAGTTTCTCGGGAAGTAGCCAATAGGCAGACGTATTAGTCTTACTCAGTAGAACTTGAGATAAAGCCACTAAAGCGGCGTCCACTCCGCCATGCTGAAAGTGTTGCCAGGTCTGACTTATGTTTTCGGATGTGATTTTTTGTATGGTAGAACCTTGCACACTAGACTGTTTTAACCAGATATTTGCGACACGACCATAAGGCGCAGTTCTAGGATTCGCAATAGCCAATTGTTTTATATGGCCTGATTGAATAACTTCCAGTGCTGATTTAGCAGTTTCCGTTTTGCTAATCAAAACCAATTGACCCTGAGCATAGGTATATTGTGAATCACTGAAAGCAAGGTCTTCTGCTATTAGTATGTTAGGGTGTCTTTCATCGGCTGCAAGGAAGATATCATAAGGAGCACCGAAGCGGATTTGAGTGGTTAATTTGCCCGTTGAAGCAGAAGAAATAATGATTGTAGAGGGATGCGTCTCAGAATATAGTTTTGACAACAACTTTAAAGTGCTATGAAAATTACTAGAAACAGCGATATGCAAACGGTTTAACTCAGGAATTGTGGAAGGTTGTTTAGACGCTGCGGTTGTAGATGTAGTAAATACTGCGATTAATAATAACAGCAGCGTAGAAATTATTATCTTCAAATTCATAAAATACTGCCTTTAGATATTCATTTTACTTGGCTTATTACTTGCCAAGGCCCAATCCAATTGGCTATGCTGTTTGTTTACGCAGTCAAAGTCAAAGTCTAAGTCTTATTAATTTTATAGGTTGCCCATATATGAAAGTCAAAGTTCTAGTTTTAGTGTTCATTACCCAGCTCATTTTACCTCTTTTTAATGCTTTTGATATTCGTGCAGATGAAAAGTCGTTAGACTATTTTTTACCCGCTAATAGTCAATATAACCCTGAAATTAGTACGCCTGAATCAAGTTTAGGTTTTCAGGTTGGGCAGTGGCATGCACGACATGATCAAGTGATTGCTTATATGCGTCACCTAGCTGCTCAATCACCACGTGTATCTGTTATCGAAATGGGTAAAACATGGGAAAATAGGCCGCAAATTCTTCTCGTTATCACTGCAGAGGAAAATCAAGCAAATTTAGAAGAGATAATCAAAGCAAGGACAGTTAAAAATCCAAAAACTCGTACCAAATCTCCACTCGTTGTTTGGCTTGGTTATAGTGTCCATGGTAATGAAGCAAGTGGCACCAATGCCTCCTTGTTAAGCGCTTATCATCTAAGTGCTAAAACAGGAGAAGAGCATGAGCAGTTTTTAAAAGATACCATTGTACTCATCGAACCTAGTCTTAACCCAGATGGTTATGGCAGATTTAGTACTTGGGCCAATAATAACCGCAGTATAAATTTATCTAGTGACCCAAATGATCGTGAGCATAATGAAGATTGGCCAATGGGTCGGACGAATCATTATCGGTTTGATTTAAATCGTGATTGGTTATTAGCCCAACATCCAGAGTCAAAAGCACGACTGAATTGGTTTCATAAATTCAAGCCCCATGTATTAGGTGATTTTCATGAAATGGGACCTAATAGTAGTTATTTCTTTCAACCAGGAGTTCCTGCTAGACAAAATCCATTAACGCCAACTGAGAACTTTGATATCACCGATAGTATTGCTCGTCATCATGCAAAAATACTTGATGCTGCTGGTAGTCTTTACTATAGCAAAGAGTCTTATGATGATTTTTATTATGGTAAAGGTTCCACTTACCCAGACATTAATGGTGGAATAGGTATTTTATTTGAACAGGCCAGTGCACTAGGTCATGTTCAGGATACTATTAACGGACCATTAACTTTTGCTTTTGCTATAAGAAATCATTTTTTAACGTCCCTATCAACTCTTCAAGGTGCCTATATTGAGAGGAATAGGATAATTGATTATCAGCAAACTTTTTATGATAAATCTTTGACCATGGCGAGAAATGATAATACCCGAGCCGTTGTGATTTCAGATGATGGAGATAAAGCGAGAGCTGCTGCTTTTGTTGATATTTTATTACGTCATCAAATAAAAGTGTATGAGCTAGCCTTGCCAATTAAGACCGATGGTCAAACTATTAAAAGTGGACTAATCGTTCCCTTTAACCAGTCACAGTATCGATTGATTAAGTCACTCTTCGAAACAAGAACGCAATTTAAAGACAATACATTTTATGATGTCTCAAGTTGGACATTACCCCATGCCTTCAATCTTCCTTTTAGTCCCATTGATCGCAAAAACTGGAAACAAAAGTTAATCGGTAAAGCCATTACCACATCAAATTTGGATGAAGGTAAGGTGGCCGGTAAAGCAAAAGTCGCTTACGCCTTTGATTGGAATGATTATCGAGCGCCTGCAGCCTTAACCTTTTTACTAAAAAATAAATTTAAAGTTAAAGTTGCTGCTAAAGAATTCTCTTCTACCACATCGACTGGAAAAGAAAGTTTTTCTGCAGGAAGTATAATTATCCCTCTTGGGTTACAGACAATAGAAGCAGATGACTTACATCAGTTGATGTTGAAAGTTGCTCAGCAATTTAATATACAAATCTCGGCGATAGACTCTGGTTATTCACTTTCAGGCATTGATATGGGCAGTGAAAACATGAAAGTATTGCGTGCTCCCAAACCCCTACTTCTAACCGGTTTTGGTACATCCTCCTATGATACTGGGGAGTTATGGTACCTATTAGATAGACATCTTCAGATGGAGTTAACCCAGGCTAAATTGCGCGACTTTTCAAGCTTATCCCTTAATTCATACACTCATTTAATTTTAGCTCAAGGTAATTATAATTCCCTTGAAAGCAAAGATATTGCATCAATTAAAGAATGGATCAATCAAGGCGGAACGCTTATAGCTATGAAGTCAGCAGCCCAGTGGGCAGCAAAAAATGCTTTGATTGATGTCAATTTTATGAAAGAAGACGATGATGATGACCAACCCATTACAAAATCTAAAGCCTATTCAACATTAGCTAAAGATGATGCCCAAGATGTCATTGGTGGTAGTATATTCTCAACTAGAATTGATATTAGCCATCCATTAGCCTTTGGTTATCAGAGAAGTTTTTTACCGGTATTTAGAAATCACACTATGATAATGAATCCTTCTTCAAATCTTTACGCTACAATAGTGCGGTATAACAAAGAACCCTTACTGAGTGGCTTTGTATCGAATGATAATTTAGAGAAAATTGCCGACAGTGCGATGATGGTTGCTGAGCGAAAAGGTCAAGGTAGTGTTATCTTAATTTTAGACAATCCAGTATTTCGCGGATTTTGGTATGGTACCAGCCGCCTATTTATAAACAGTTTATTTTTTGGTCGTTCCTTTAGAAACCCTGCCAATTAGTAAGTTAAAATCCTAACTATTTAAGTTAGTACAAAGAGGTATTTTATGTGTCCATCTCCCGGCACCGATGGTGTTGAACGAGGTTATGTTATCCCTATTGGCGGAGCAGAAGAAAAATTAAGTAATCCGACTATTTTAACGAAATTCATTGAACTTTGTGGAGGTAAAGAAAGTAGAATAATTATAATACCAACAGCTTCACAACTGGAAGATACCGGCCAACGGTATGTCGATCTATTCCATGAGTTAGGAGCTGGTGAAGTAGTTTCAATTGCTATTGAAACTCGAAACGATGCACAAAGAGATGACTATTTAGAAGAGTTGACGAGGGCAGATGGTGTCTTTATCACTGGTGGTAATCAATTACGACTAAGCACCATACTCGGAGGTACAAAAGTTGCCCAAGCTATTCGTAAACTAAATGCTCATGGAACTCACGTTGCTGGAACATCAGCTGGTGCAGCTATTATGCCAGAGCATATGATAGTTGGTGGTGCTGGTGGCTCAACGCCTAGAGAAGATGGCGTAACCCTAGCACCAGGCTTAGGTTTAACCAACAGCTTCATTATCGATCAGCACTTTCGACAAAGGGATCGATTAGGACGATTGTTAACAGCCCTTTCTTTTAATCCCTTTTTCACAGGCATCGGCCTTGATGAAGATACGGCTGCTTTTATCGATGCCTCAGGCGTTTTTGAAGTAGTTGGCAGTGGTGCTATTACGGTGGTTGATCCCGGTAATTTAGAATATTCTTCCATGGGCCATGTTCGCTCAGGTGATGCGGTGACGTTGATTGGATTACATCTACATATTTTAGCTGAAGGTGCTCGATACGATTCTGGTACAAGAACCGCCTGCATGTCCTAGTAATTGAATTAGAAAGTAACACTTAAAGAGTAATAATTGATAATTGATAATTGATTTTTAATAAATAATAAAAGTTGATTAATAGACAAAAGAATTTCAGGAGAAAATAATTATGAAAATTAAAAATACCAATGTATTTGTAGGCCCTAATCTTTACGCAAGTTTTCCTGTTATTCGCCATGAATTAGATCTTGGCTTACTCGAGCAATGGCCTTCTGCAAAAATAGGAGAGAGCTTTACTTCAAGACTTGCTGAAGTACTTCCTGGTTTACAAGAACATCGCTGTTCTTACACAGAAGCCGGTGGCTTTATCAGGCGTCTTACTGAAGACGAAGGCACTTGGATGGGTCACATCATGGAACATGTGGCTATCGAATTGCAAAATATGGCCGGTAGTGATGTTAGCTTTGGTCGAACCAGAGGAACTGGAGAAGATGGCCACTACAACATGGTCTTTCAATACCATCAACGTGATGTAGGACTTGAAGCCTCAAGGATAGCTCTCGCTTTATTACTAAACTTATTGCCCGATGCTTTGAAACAGCAGCTTAGTGATAGTGGTGTTGAAATAGAAGATGATTTTGATTGGGATGAAGAAATCGATGCTTTCATTCGATTTGCACAACGCAAAGAGTTTGGTCCTAGTACAGCTTCTCTTGTCAAGGCTGCAGAGGAAAGAGGAATTCCCTGGCTAAGACTTAATCAATATAGCTTAGTTCAAATGGGCCATGGTAAATTTCAACAACGTATTCAAGCAACAATCACCAGTGAGACGAAACATATTGGTGTAGAAATTTCTTGTGATAAAGAAGATACCCATAATTTATTAAACGATCTGGGCCTGCCAGTGCCTTTACAATTAATGATTTACAGTGAAAGTCAGGCCATTCGTGCAGCAAAACGCATTGGTCATCCTGTTGTATTAAAACCACTAAACGCAAATCATGGTCGCGGTGTCTCCATTAATCTTACTACTGATGAACAAGTGGCGACAGCCTTTGAATTTGCAAGAGAACAAGGTACAAGTCGCGCTGTTTTAGTCGAAAGTTATGTCACCGGTTATGATCACAGGATGTTAGCTGTCGATGGGGTTTTAGTGGCTGTGGCGAAAAGAGTACCAGGTCATGTTGTTGGTGATGCTGAACATACAGTGGCTGAGCTCGTCGATATTGTTAACGAAGATCCACGTCGTGGCATTGGCCATGAAAAAGTCCTAACCCGACTAGAAATTGATAAGCAAGCAAATCGCTTACTTGATGAAGCTGGCTATGACGAGAATACTGTATTAGCGAAAGGTGAAATTTTCTATCTTCGAAAAACCGCCAACTTATCAACGGGTGGTACTGCTATTGATGTTACCGATATTGTTCATCCAGATAATAAAGCCATGGCCGAGCGCGCAATCAGAGCAATTGA
>JBLHLI010000030.1:0-12077 GCA_047618765.1 Enterobacterales bacterium
GAAGGTAAGATGTTTGATGGATCATCTATCGAAGGATGGAAGGGTATTAACGAATCTGACATGGTACTTATGCCTGATCCTTCAACAGCAGTTTTAGACCCTTTTTATGAAGAAACAACCGTTAATTTACGTTGTAACATTTTAGAACCAACTACTATGGTTGGCTATGACAGAGACCCTCGCTCGGTAGCTGGTCGTGCAGAAGAATACTTAAAATCAACTGGAATAGGCGATACTGCTTACTTTGGACCAGAGCCTGAATTCTTCGTCTTTGATGATGTTAAATTTGGTACAGAAATGAAAGGCTCCTTCTATAGTATCGATTCTGAAGAAGCTGATTGGAACTCAGGAAAATCCTATGAAAGCGGAAACATGGGACATAGACCTTCTGTAAAGGGCGGCTATTTTCCAGTGCCTCCTGTTGATTCATCACAAGATTTACGGTCATCTATGTGTTCAGTAATGGAAGATATGGGACTTGTTATTGAAGCTCATCACCATGAAGTTGCAACTTGTGGCCAGAATGAAATTGCTTGTCAATTTAACACCTTAGTTAAGAAGGCTGACGAAGTACAAATTTATAAATACGTAGTGCATAACGTTGCCCACGCTTTTGGTCAAACAGCTACTTTCATGCCCAAGCCACTAGTTGGTGATAACGGTACAGGCATGCACGTTCATATGTCTATTAGCAAAGACGGCACTAATACCTTTGCTGGTAATAAGTATGGTGGATTATCTGAAACAGCACTATTTTATATTGGTGGAATCATTAAGCATGCTCGTGCTCTTAATGCCTTTACTAATGCATCGACAAACAGCTACAAGCGCCTAGTACCTGGTTTTGAAGCTCCTGTAATGCTTGCATATTCTGCACGTAATCGTTCTGCTTCCATTCGTATTCCCTTTGTGAGCAGCGAAAAAGGTCGTAGAATCGAAGTGCGTTTTCCTGATCCAACGGCTAATCCTTATCTTTGTTTTTCCGCTTTATTAATGGCTGGAATCGACGGTATTATCAATAAGATCCACCCTGGCGATGCTATGGATAAAGACCTTTATGATCTTCCGGCTGAAGAAGCAAAGGACATTCCAACCGTTGCAAGTTCTCTTGAAATGGCATTGGATGCTCTTGACGCTGACCGAGCATTCTTAACTGAAGGCGGCGTATTTAGTGACGATATGCTTGATGCTTATGTTGCTATTAAAAGAGCTGAAGTAGAGCGTTTGAACATGACAACTCATCCTATTGAGTTTGATATGTACTACAGTTTATAAAAAAAGATTATAAAAACGACTTAGAAAAATGAATGCTGTTACCTAACTTAATAGTGTGAAGGCTTGGCGGTTTCCACACTGAGTAACCCGGCACTTCGCCGGGTTTTTTTTACCCTGTTCTTATACTGTACTTGAGATAGAATGAGCGTTACAGTAGAAATAATAAAGATAGGTAATTGAGAGGTAATAATGAAAATCATTCAACTTGTAATATTTTGCAACTTAATAGGTTTGATGGCGATAAGTTTTGCTGCAGAGAACGATAAGAAGAACAAGCAAGAAACCAAGGCTGTTAAATACAGCAATCTGAAAAAAACAAAGGCTATATCAACAGGTGATAAAGTCTACACTTGGATAGATGAAAGCGGCAATCGGATGTATTCAGATGTACCTCGTGATGGTGCAGAACTGATGAAAATAAAAGAGGGTACTAACTACACTCCTCCTGGCCAAGAAAGTGCCAGAGATTACTCGTCCATGAAGCCTAAGGTTGTAGAAACAGGTGATAGTTACACTAACTTTTCCATCATCAGCCCATCGAATGAGCAGACTATTCGCAGTAATAGCGGTGATTTTCAGGTCGCTATTGATATAAGACCAAAGCTAGGCCAAGACCATAGCATAAGGCTTGAAATTGATGGGCAGTTAGTACAGAGCTCAATTTCATCACTTATGTCACTAGCCAATATAGATAAAGGTACTCACACCCTAGTTGCTTACATTATCGGCTCAGGTGGTAAGACAATAAAAACAACTGCTCCGGTTTCCATCCATTTACACCGAGCAAATTAGTCAAATGAGGTTAACAAATATAAGTAGTTGCACCAGCTTGGTGCAACTCGATGCATATTCAGTTATTATTCAACAATATGAATTCACAGACAATCGCTATAGACAAAATAATCAATCAACTGCTCTCAGCAGTACTGGTCGTTAATCGCGATCTTACTATAGCCTGGACGAATCCTGCCACAGAAGAGCTACTAGGTTTATCTCAAAGACAACTGATAAATACTCACTTAAGTAAGGTAATCATTGAAGCCGATTACTCTGTTAAGGCGATTGCCTACTCCTTAAGTTCTGGAAATCATTATCACCAACGTGATACCAAAATGACTACTATTAATCATGAGGAGTTTATTGCAGATATCTCGGTGAGTACTATTGAGGTTGAAGGTGAACAAAAGTTACTAGTTGAAATTAAGCAGACCGATCGTGAACATCGCATTGGAATGGAATCAAGCGAATATACCCAACATTTAGCGGCCAGTACTTTAGTCAGAGGTCTTGGACATGAAATTAAGAACCCTTTGGGTGGACTGCGTGGAGCTGCACAACTTCTTGCAATGGAATTAACGGATCCTGAATTAAAAGAATATACCACTGTCATTATCAAAGAAGCTGATCGACTTAGCGCTTTAGTTGATAGGATGATGACCCCCCATCAGCAAGGATCAAAGAAACTGGTTAATATTCATCAATTAATTGAGCTAGTACTCAGTCTTCTAAAACTAGAAGTCGGAGATAAGCTTGTTATTGATAGAGATTATGATCCTAGCTTGCCAGATATTTTTGTTTGTGGCGATCAGATACAGCAAGCCATGTTAAATGTCATGCAAAATGCCGTTCAGGCGATGAATGGAGAGGGCACCCTTGTATTAAAAACTAGGATTGTTGGCCAAATGTTGCTCGGTGATAAAATTTGTCGTCAGGTACAAAGAGTCGATATTAGCGATGATGGTCCTGGAGTACCTATTGAGATAAGAGATAAGCTATTCATGCCATTAATTAGTGGTCGAGAAGGTGGAACAGGACTTGGATTAGGATTAGCCCAAAGCCTGATTCAACAACACCAAGGCCTCATAGAATATCAAGATAAAAAAGAGCGTACTACTTTCACAATTTATCTTCCTGTCACTAGCCATGAGCCAAAAGCTCTAGATAATAAATTAGGAGTTCGATTATGAATAACTCTAAAATATTAATTATTGATGACGACGATTCAATTCGTTGGGTACTTGAAAAAGCGGCTAAGCGAGAACAAATAACAGCAGTTTCAATATCAAACAATGATAATCTTTTAGATGTCATCAAAACCGAGCAACCTGATGCCATTATTAGTGATATAAGAATGCCCGGCACTGATGGTTTAGAGATGTTATCAACTCTACAGGAATTACATCCTGAATTACCGGTTATTATCATGACTGCACATTCCGATTTGGATACTGCAGTCGCCGCCTTTAAAAGTGGTGCTTTCGAGTATTTGCCAAAGCCCTTTGATATTAAAGAAGCTCTAACGGCTATCAACAGAGCAATTAACCAACGAAGAAAAAACTTCAAAGCAAAACATGAACAGCAAACTGAAAAACTAACAGGGATCATCGGTGAAGCACCAGCCATGCAGCAGTTATTCAGAGCCCTTGGTCGCCTGTCTCGTTCAGAGGCAACAGTGTTACTCAATGGTGAGTCTGGAACGGGAAAAGAATTAGTCGCTAAAGCCCTACATTCGCATAGCACACGTTCAGAACAACCTTTTATAGCATTGAATATGGCTGCCATACCTAAAGAGTTGGTTGAAAGTGAATTATTCGGACACGAAAAGGGCGCCTTTACAGGAGCTAATCAGCGTCGTATAGGTCGTTTTGAACAGGCTGATAAAGGTACTCTATTTTTAGATGAAATAGGTGATATGCCCCTTGAAACACAAACAAGATTGTTAAGAGTGCTCGCCGATGGAGAGTTTTATCGCGTAGGCGGTCATATCCCAATTCAAGTCGATGTACGGGTCATTGCAGCAACCCATCAAGATCTGCAAAGTCTGGTCGAACAGGGCGATTTTAGAGAGGATCTTTATCATCGTATCAATGTTATACGCCTTCACCTGCCAAGGCTTACAGAGCGAAGTGAGGATATTGGGTTACTTGCTGAACACTTTCTCATTAAGGCTGCCGAAGAGCTTGGTGTGAGCAGAAAATATTTAAGAAAAGATGCCTTAGAATTTTTAAAATCGTTAAAGTGGCCGGGTAATGTTCGCCAGCTCGAAAATGTTTGTCGCTGGTTAACTGTCATGGCAAGTGGTAACGAAATCCATCAAATTGATTTACCAGAAGATCTACAACAAAGTCATATTAGTGAAGGATCCTGTTGGCAGGATCTATTAAGACAAAGCGTAAAACAAGAACTTGGGGAGGGTAAAGCTGATATCTTGACCAATACTTTACCTGAGTTTGAAAAAATTCTTTTAGAAGAGGCATTGGCCATCACTAACGGTCATAAACAAAAAGCAGCGAAGAAACTAGGCTGGGGAAGGAACACTCTAACTAGAAAATTGAAAGAGCTTTACACTGAACATTCTGGAGCCAATATTTAATGCTACACATTGCACTCTTTGAGCCTGAAATTCCACCAAACACTGGTAATATCATAAGACTTGCTGCCAATACAGGTGCCCAGTTACATTTGATAAAGCCACTTGGATTCGAGCTGGATGACAAACGCTTACAAAGAGCAGGACTTGATTATCATGAGTACGCTGATATTAAAGTCTATGAAAATTTTGATGAGTTTATGAGCACCCATGCACAGCGAAGAATATTTGCTGTCACTTCAAAAGGTACGGTATCTCATCATTTGGCAAGTTATCAGGCTGAAGACATTTTTCTGTTTGGACCAGAGACCAGAGGGTTACCAGAATTGGTGCGAACAATGCTTGGCGCCAAATATTGCATTCGTCTGCCCATGTTAAAAGATAGTCGCTCACTTAATTTATCAAATGCTGTTGCAGTTGTTGTTTATGAAGCTTGGAGACAATTGAATTTTGATGGAGCAGAGTTGTGAGCTAGTAATTCTTAATCTTCGAACTTTAAATCTCTAGTAAGAAGATTATGGGCTGCTTCTTGAGGACTTAGGTTTTTATAAAGTACTTGATAAATCGCATCACAAATTGGCACTTCAACATTTTTATCTTTAGCTAGAAAATGCACTTCTTTTGCATTACGAACTGCTTCAACTACCTGACCAATTTCAGTTTCAGCTTGTTTTAAATCTTGGCCGCGACCAATGGCTAAGCCAAAGCGTCTGTTTCTCGATTGGTTATCTGTACAGGTTAACACTAAATCACCTAAACCGGCCATACCTCGAAAGGTACTTTCTTTGCCACCCATGGCAACACCAAGACGTGTTAACTCTACTAGCCCTCTGGTGATGAGGGCCGTTCTTGCATTTGCACCAAAGCCCATACCATCTGCCATTCCAGCACCAACCGCAATAACATTTTTAACAGCGCCACCCAGTTGAACACCAATAAGATCATCACTGCCGTAAACTCGAAATCGATCATTTTTAAGGCGTAGTACCAAATCATTAAAAAATTCAGTATCTAGAGATGCAACGGTAGTAGCGGTTGGCAAGTTATTGGCAAGTTCAGCGGCAAAATTAGGACCGCTTAGTACAGCTAACGATAAATCATCGCCAAGTATTTCTGTAGCAACATTGATCAGAAGATGTCCTGATTCAGGGTCGAGACCTTTGCAAGCAGAGATGATTCGTACATTATCTGGAAGTAGAGGTTTTATTTGCTCTAGTAATGGCCTAAAGGCATGACTTGGAACAACGATTAAAACATCACGAACACCATTAAGGGTAGTTTCTAAACTTGAAGAAACACTTAATTGTTCGGGAAAGGGTACTTCGGGTAGATATTTGGCATTTAGAGAGTCTTGCTGCATGACTTGAACATGCTCTGAGCTACGAGCCCAGAGCTGCGTTCGATTGCCATTTCTGGCTAACAATATCGCCAAAGCCGTACCCCAGGAACCTGCCCCGAGTACAGCAATAGGAGCTGTTATAGAGCTCTCGATTAGTGACTACTTTCAGTCGGAGCTTCTGCTGCAGCTTCAGCTTCGCTAGCTCTACGTTCTTCTTGAGCTTTGAAAAGCTGTTCGAAATTGATATGAGCAAGTAGAAGCTGAGGGAATCCGCCATTTGAAATCATATCTGAAATTACCTGACGAGCGTAAGGGAATAAGATTGATGGGCAGAAACTTCCTAGAGTATGACGTTTAGTAGCTTCATCCATATTTTCAAGTGAAAATACACCACATTGCTTGACTTCAGCAAGGAACATTACCTTTTCTTCTTCCTTTGCAGTTACCGTGATATTCAGGCTAACTTCATAAGAATTACCATTGATTAGTCTATTGCTAGTATTCAATTCCAAATTTACGTTTGGCTTATATCCACCTTCAAAGCTAAATGCTTCTGGAACACCAGGTGCTTCAAAAGATAAATCTTTTACATAAATTTTCTGCATTGAAAATGCTAGTTGTGAAGTATCTTTCTCATCCAAAACGTTTTGTTCTGTAGTATTCTCAGTCATAATATTAGTCTCTTCTTATCTTAAAATAATTACTGTTATATATTATCAAGTCTCAAGGTTTATATTAAGCATTTCATCGAGTTTACCATTGTAGTTTAAAGCGTAAAGCTCATCACTACCCCCTATAGACTGACCTTCAATGAATATTTGCGGTACCGTGTAGCGACCACTTAAATTAATCATTTCCTGTCTAATGGAAGGTCTGTTATCAACTGCGATTTCTTTAAATATAATTCCTTTGCTTTCTAATAAGTCTTTTGCTCGATAACAATATGGACAGGTCTGTGTTGTATAAATTAAAACGCTGCTCATAATATTTTCAATTCTCTTATCATTATTTGCTTAAAGGCAAGTTGTCATTAGTCCAACTCGCAATGCCGCCCTGCATTCTACTAATTTGCAACAATCCGCTTTTCTTGAGCTGTGTTGCAGCAGCAGCAGCATGGAGACCATTGGCATCCACAATAATAATGGGGCTATCCTGAAGTTTTTCAAGCTTTTTGTCAGCATCCTTTAATTGAGCTGCTGGAATATTGATAGCACCAAGTAAATGGCCCTTGTCAAAATCAGCTTTACTGCGGATATCAAGAATTACTGCATTGTCCCTATTCATTGACATAGTAATTTGCTGATTGCCTATAACATTGCTTGCCGCTGAGGCGAAACTCATCATTAGCATGGAAAAAAGTACTATCCAGGCAGCTGCTAACATCCAATGACTTGTAATAAATTCTACTATTTGATCCATTTACATCACGCTCTTAACTTAATTTAATAGTATTTCAGACAACCAAAAGGAGGCTGAGCAGAAAGTGCGCAATTATACACACCTAGAGCCTTAACTTAAAAACTAATTCGAGTTTTAGGGCAGGAAATCGACTAATATGTTGATATCCGCCTGATATTTATCCATTTTAGGGAAAATATATTGGACTATTAACATCAATACTGCTCATTTTTACAATAAATGTGTTCAAGAATAGTTAATGGTTCGTATCGTTATAATTAGGTCCTTGATGGGAATTGTTCAGTTGCTCGTGATATTGTATGGCCAGGTGCCACAACAATTGTTAGAGCAACCAGCAAAAAACAGGCCGTTATATTTCTTATGAGTACTTATTATGAATTTAGATAAATCGAAAAAGCGTATAGCAAAAAGAGTAAATAAAGGGTTTCAGGGTTATCCCCAAATTTCACTATCCTATTTTGGTGAATCAACTGACAAAGCAACAGAAGTTATTGTAGGGTTTGTTTTAGAAGAGGGGGCGGAAGTTCAAGAGGAAAAGTTCTCTAGTAAAACGGATGTTAAAAAAGACGAAACCATTCAAACTACACTAGTCAAAATTATCGAACGTGCAAATGCAAAAACAGTTATAGAGATCCCCGGTATTTCGATTACTGAATAAAGAATGGTAGCCAGAAATTATGTCCCAGTTAGGTTCTCTAAAGTGTTAGAATACGCGTCTTAATAATGTAGATAAGGTTATCGAATATAATGTCAAAATTTTTCTTTATGGGTAGACCTGATGTCATGGGTC
The DNA here is from genome assembly GCA_047618765.1 of Enterobacterales bacterium. GTDB lineage: Bacteria > Pseudomonadota > Gammaproteobacteria > Enterobacterales. The sequence continues at coordinate 8,194 of JBLHLI010000030.1, forward strand.
AATATGGTAAAAATGGGTTTAGCACTAAGCGCAGTGCAAAAAAGGGTAGTGAGCTTCATCCTCTGTCTTTAATTGTTAACTCAGAAGCGCGAAAATTAGAAATTGAAGAAATAATGCTGAAGCATAAATTTTTTGCCTCAATCGAGCTTAATGTTGAAGCTGATGAAGATATAAGCGAGTTGGAGTTTGCGCTTAATAAACCAAAGACACAAATAGTTGATAAGGTGCCAGAGCGTAATGCTCCGTGTTCATGTGGTAGTGGTAAAAAATACAAAAAATGTTGTGGCTAAAATCAAATGGGTAAAAACTATACAATTGGTCGCCGTACCGATCCATATATTGAAAGCCAAATTCATGCAAAACTTCGAGGCGCATCATCACTTTTGAATATTGGTGCTGGAACGGGTTCATATGAACCTAGTGGTATGATGGTCGCAGCGGTTGAACCATCGGAAGAAATGGTAGGTCTACGTTATAATTCAGCAATACCAGTTTGGCAAGCACAGGCTGAAAAATTACCTTTTGAAGACGAATGTTTCTCCCATAGCATGACAATACTATCGATGCATCACTGGCATGATAGAGATAAAGCGTTTGCAGAAATTAAACGTGTTACAACCGATCGATTTGTTGCCGTTACTTGGGATCCAGACTCAGAGCCATTTTGGCTTACTCGAGACTATTTTCCAGAAATTTATAATATTGACAAAAACATTTTGCCGAGGCTATCTGAACTTGAGGATACATTTGGAAATGTGGATGTATCTGTTCTTAAGATTCCCGCGAACTGCGCCGATGGATTCCTTGCCGCATACTGGAAGAGGCCTGAAGCCTATTTAGATGAGCTTGTTAGAGCGAATATTTCAACCTTTGCAAAAATTAAAAATCACCATGAAGGTCTTGCTAAACTTCAAAGTGATATTCGTTCTGGAATGTGGGAATCTAGAAATAGTGAGTTATTAAAGGCAGAGTTTATTGATGCCGGCTACAGACTTATCACTATCGAACTTTCTAGTAGCAAAACAATTTAACAAATATTATCATTAAATATTACTTGTAGCAGATAAGCCGTTTTAATAAAGTCCCCATGAAAAAAAGGAGCAGTTGAGTTATATGAAATTGTCAAAAGTTTCCACATTATTTGTAATCGCTTTATCCCTTCAAGCATGTAATGCTATGAAAGGACAGTCTGATATGGAGAATATGATCAGATTAATGCATAAAGATAACCCTGCAGATTATGAAGCAGTGGTGCGTTCTTTCATTGAAAATGCCAAAGCTGGTCATGTAGAAAAAATGATTGCCTTAACAAGCCAAGTAACAATAAATAAAATGGGGATTGATTCATTAAAGTCTCATTATACTAAAGACACTGTTCCAGCTTTAAAGGCCTGTACTTCAATTTCAGAAGGCGGCGATATTATCCATATTGATAAATCTCAAACTGGCACTGGCTCAGGATGGGTATATAAAAAAACATGCACTTATGATGAGTCCAAAACAGTTCCAATTCAGTTTGTTATTTTAAATGAAAATGGCCGAATCGCTCTAACATCTTTTGGCTTGGGGTAAACCTAGCTAACAAGTGCATAAATTGCCCCTTTAGATAGGCAGTAATATGAAAACAAGAGAATGTCAGCGAATAAAATTAATGCTATGAAACTTTTCAATAGCAAATCGAATGAACTTAAGAACAAAGACTTTTTGCTTCAAGGGTGGAAATGACATTTTTTTTTAAAACATATCAATCGAGCAAGCTCAAACTCGCCATTGCTATTTGTACAAGTAGTTTGGTATTTGCCTCTAACATCAATGCTGCATCTTGTCCTGCAGGTTCAGAAAATGTAAAACTGGACTTAAACAACATTTCGCTTAAACGCGAGCCACACATTCCATTAATGTATCAAGGTTATAACAACATTGAGGGGCCAGTATGGCACGATGGGGCCTTGTATTACTCCAATATGGGCTCTCATCAACCCGATGCAAGTGGTTTTGAGTTAAGTAACCAAACCACTATCTGGCGTTGGGTAGTGGGTGAGAAGCCTCAGGTTTGGATGCAAGACACTGTGGCTGGTACTAATGGGTTAGCGCTAGATAGTAAAGGCAACTTAGTTGCTGGACGTCATCTAGACGGTTCACTTTCGTACATTGATTGGCAAACTAAACAAGTAACACCAATTGTGACCAGCTACCAAAACAAACGCTTTAACTCCCCTAATGACTTAACGATTAGTCACGACGATACGGTTTATTTCACTGATCCAAATTGGAATATCCCATCAAATATTAATCCAACTGTTACTCAAGGTGGCGGCCCACCCGGTTCAACTGCAAAGGGTGAACGTATTTATCGTGTTACAGCCGATGGTAAAGTCAACGCCACTGCCGTTACAGAACTTGTTCCAGCGCTTCGCGACAAGCCAAATGGCATTATATTGTCCCTTGATGAACAACAGCTGATTGTTGGCGGATTACAAGGGCTGTGGGCCTTTGACTTAAAGGCGGGTGAGGTATCAAATCCACAACAATTATTGAATACGCCAGTAGATGGATTGGGCAAAGATTGTAGTGGTAATATTTATGTCACCACCAGCCGTGAATTACCAAAAAGAAACGATGGTCAAGTGGTTGTTGTCTTAGACAAAACGTATAAAGAAGTGGGGGCGTTAATCGTATCAGGAATTCACATTGTCACTAACATCGCTTTTGGTGGTGATCACGGAAAAACCTTATTTGTAACGGGTTTAACCGCGCCAATGGATGGTGATAAACTTCGTCAATGTGGTGATTCTCCTTGTTTAAAGGCTGGGATCTATACTACAAAGTTAAATGTGCAAGGCTTTCCTTATTAAGGAATTCTGGAGCTAGGAGGAATCAATGAAAGTTAGCCAATTAATGAGTAAAAATGTCGTTACAATAGAAATGGATGACTCCCTTCGTATAGTTAAAAATCTATTTGAAGAAACTGGATTTCATCATTTGCTGGTGGTGGAAGATAATAAATTGTTCGGTGTAATTTCAGATCGGGACTTGCTTAAATCACTTAGCCCAGTCATCGATACCCTGGCAGCCACTACCAAGGATATAGCCTGTCTCAACAAGAAGGCTCATCAGATAATGACTAGTAAGCCTATCTGTATCGATGAAAATGCTACCGTTAAAAGCGCCATTAAAATATTTAATCAAAATAACATATCCTGTATACCAGTCATCAATGACGATCAAATACCAGTAGGAATTCTCTCTTGGAGGGACATAATGCGAGAGCTAGGAAAATCATAAACAATGAAAGTATCAAGTAAAGCATGACTATTGAAGCGATAAATATACCTGACGATGTTGTCACCTGTGCAACCTGCAAAGCGAATTGTTGTCGCTTAGAAGTAATGCTTATTACAGATACTGGTGTACCCGAAAAATTTGTTGAGTTTGATCAATGGGGTGGGATGACTATGGCTCGCTTAGACGACGGTTGGTGCGCAGCCTTGGATCGAAGCACAATGCTATGTACTATTTATGAAAAGCGTCCATTAATTTGTCGTGAATTTGAAACGGGCAGCTATGAATGTCATTTAGAGCGAAGTATTTAGACTGATCGTTACGTTACCAATGAAATTTATTCATAGGAATAATAAGGAGAATATTTTGAGTTCAGATCAAAAGAAAAAACCTGAATTAAACGAGCACAACCAAACAATGGTTGGGGCAGGGGTAGCAATTGGCATTGGTGTTGGAGTAGCTATAGGCTCAGCAATGGGAAATATCGGTGCTGGTCTCGCCATTGGAATTTCAATAGGTATTGTCGTTGGTGTTAGTTTGCAGAAGAAAAAGAAAACAGACCAAGAGAAAGAGAAGCCAGAGTAATATCCTGGCCTAATCGA
>JBLHLI010000031.1:0-12038 GCA_047618765.1 Enterobacterales bacterium
ACCCACTCTTGTGTTGTTCTATGTGGAGCACCTGGAATTTGTCCTTCACCAAAAATAGTCCCCCATTGCTCTGACGTTTTGGTCAAAAAAACTTTTTTCATTTTCTTTGAAATAAGATCAGCCCATTTTTTGGGCAATGGGTAAACACCAATAGAGGTTTCACCATCCCATTCTTCTATAGGTAAATGCAGGTCATTTACTTCTGGTATTCCTTCAGACAATAACTCTTCATATAGACCTAAAGCTTGTAAACAACGGCGAGCATGATTACGATGCGATGGACAGACAACATAAAAAAAACGTCCATCACTACATTGATAGGTGCGATAGAAAGGGTCCAAATATTCTTGAAGTTCCTGATAACTTAAATCCATTGTAATTTTATTTATTTTACGATGTTCAATTTCAAGTTCTCGCATGGTGAGATAACGTTGTGGCAAATCTTCAATGACAATAGAGTTATAAGAGAGACCTTCCATTAATGCGGCGGCCAAAGGTACTTCAATATTATCACCACGCCCGGTTTTTTCACGGGCGAACAATGACATTACTACCGAGCTTGTCGCTAACGTGGTTGCGTAAGCAGAACCTAATGACAATGGTGAAAAGCTTGGCTCTAGTCCCATCAATATGCGATTAAACCCCATGTCGGTAAAAGCACCCGATGTTGCATTAACGATTGCTTCAGTTGCTTTCCATTGGCTTCTAAGTTGGTCGTTACTAGCAAAACCGGGGATTGATAGAGTAATAAGTTCTGGACGACTTTCACGTAGTTTAATAAAATCAATACCCAAACGTTTCATTACGTTCGGACGGAAACTCTCAAGTACGATGTCCGCATGCGCAATTAATGCCAAGGCCTGTCTTAGCCCGTCAGTCGATTTTAAATCTAACCTTAGCGTGCTTTTATTACGATTCAATATAGCATTCGCAGGATGGTTCCATAGGGGACCTTGAGGTGGATCAATATGGATAACTGTTGCCCCTAAATCAGCAAGGATCATAGCCACTGCTGGGCCCGTTATTTGTTGACCAAAATCAATAACTCGCACGCCAATTAAAGGTAGTGTAGCTTTCATTTCTTTGTTCCTATCATTCATATTGTTAGCCAAAATTGTTTTAACCGCACCTAGAGCGTTTGCTAAACTAGTTTTTTATATTAATCAGTTTGCTTCTTTCAAAAGACCTAGATTCTAATATTGCTGAATATTAGATGGTTATTTCAGTTTGAACCAACAATAAAAAATACACCTATGGCATTGTTTTTTTTATGGCTTGATATGATTATTAGAGATAAATATGAGGAGACACCATCATTGGTGCTACTTTTAAATTGTTAAGCTAATTAATATGAAGATTTTTGAATTTGAATAAAGGGGTATATTTAGTTAGTAATTACTTGCTGAAGTTATGGATTTTCGAAATCAATACTATAATGAAAGTAAACATTTCTACTTTGGTTCTATGTTATTTAAGAGCCAATCTTTAAATTTATTAGCGTGAGGATGTACTAAATTAGAGCCTGCATAAACAAGATGAAATGCTTCATCAGTAGCAATTTCTTCTTTAAATGGAGCGACTAATTTACCCGAAATTAGCATATTATTAACCAAACTACTGCGTCCTAACGCAATACCTTCGCCTAAGGAAGCCATTTCGAGGGCCGTAACTAAGGTGTCAAACTGAAACTCATGACTTATTTTGAGATCATCATGATTTGTTTGCTTTAACCAATGCCCCCAACCTTCTTCGTAACCTATGACATGCAATATTGTGTGGTTCACGAGATCGTTTGGCGTTATTAAAGCAGCACTACTTTTTAGGTAATTTGGGCTACAAACAGGTAAAAGGTTGTCCCAAGTTAAACGTTCGGCTTGCAATCCTTTCCAGTTTCCTTTGCCATAACGAATTTCGAAATCACTATCTGACTGACTATCTTTGTCATGGGACCAAATATTACTGGTGATACGTAGATTGATTTCAGGAAATTCAGCCCTAAAATCACTGATTTTAGGGGCAAGCCAATTCATAAAAAAGACTAAATTGACTTTAATCGTTAGTAAACTTGTCCGGCCTTGACCAAAAATTTCTTCTGTAGCAACTCTTAATCGCTCCACAGATTCATGCACAGCAGGATGATAGGCTGCACCAGCATGGGTGAGTTCTAACCCACGAGGAAGTCGCGTAAATAATACCGTACCAAGCTGGTGTTCAAGTCCTTTAATTTGTTGGCTAATCGCAGCTTGGGTCAAGTTTAATTCGATTCCAGCATGAGTAAAACTTAAATGCCGGGCAGTTGCTTCAAATGAACGGAGCCAATTAAGTGGCGGTATTCTTTTTTTCATTAGCAGCTCCAATGTTGCTGTTTTTGTGTGTTTTATTATTGCTTTAACTTGATTGAACTTAACTTAATTTAACTTAATTTTAGATATTAGTATACTGTAGAATTTATATAACTCTCATCATAAGTAAAGCCATTAGAGACATAAATATTTTAATACCTCAGGGGTGGTTTTTATCGTTTGCGGTTCCGCTAATCATTTCACAAAATGATGCATGTTAGTGCTATAAACTGACTTGTGAAATATGTTCGGAAATGAAGATAAACCACGTTACTAGTACCGGTACTAATCCAATAATGACGGTAGGTTCTTCGTTGTTAGTTCTTGGGTTGTTTTTATATAAGGGTTTAAATATATGTCTTCACAAATAATATTACCACGCATTATGCAAGTTGGCGCAGGCGCTAGTCATGAAGTGCTAAGTGTATTGACTTCGCTAAATTGCCACAAACCATTAATTGTGACTGATAAAATGATGGTTAAACTAGGCTATGTCAGCGCTATTGAAAAAGTCTTAAATCAGCATCAGATCAGCAGTGATGTTTTCGATGATACCGTGCCAGAACCTACCGTAGAATCAATTCAGGCGGGCGTTTTAAAAGCCCAAAACGGTGATTATGACTGCATTATTGCTTTAGGTGGCGGAAGCCCAATTGACAGCGCTAAAGCCATTGCGATTTTGGCTAAATATGGTGGCGTGATGCAGGATTATCGCTTTCCTCGTATCGTCACAGAACAAGGCTTACCGCTTATCGCCATACCAACAACAGCAGGTACTGGCTCAGAAGTCACTAAATTTACTATTATCACTGACGAAACAAGTGACGAGAAAATGCTTTGTGTTGGCATTGGGTTTATGCCTGTCGCAGCCCTAGTTGATTATAAATTAACAATGAGCCTACCGCCCCGAACAACCGCTGATACCGGTATCGATGCATTAACACATGCGATGGAAGCCTATGTTAGTAAGAAAGCCAATGCATATAGTGATAGCCAAGCAATTGCCGCAATTAAGTTAATAGGGCCAAACTTACGGAAAGTATATAACAATGGCGGTGATGAACAAGCTCGTGAAGCTATGATGCTTGGTTCGACATTAGCTGGTGTTGCATTCTCTAGTGCATCGGTGGCATTAGTGCATGGCATGAGTCGTCCTATTGGTGCATTTTTTCATGTACCTCATGGCCTATCAAATGCAATGTTATTACCCAGCGTTACAGCGTATTCGATACCAGCAGCGCCAGCACGCTATGCCGATTGTGCAAGGGCTATGGGGATTGCAACGGAGCAAGACAGCAATGAGCTTGCAAATCAGAAACTATTGATAGAACTTCGAGCATTAAACGAGGAATTAACGGTACCAACGCCTGAGCAATTTGGTATTAAGCGTGAATATTTCTTTGAGGTCTGCCAAACCATGGCTGAGCAGGCTTTAGCTTCCGGCTCACCTGGTAATAACCCTAATGTACCGTCTATCAGCGAAATTATCGCTATTTACCAAGGGCTATGGGATTAACCTCTAGCATTTACATTTCACGAATGATAACAGTAGAAAATCCCAGAAGTCTTCTAGAGTTCTGACTTTAGGAGCACATGGGCTTTCGATTCCCGGGGACATCAAAATCCCAGACTTGGATGGTCTCGTTGGGAAGTCATCACTAAGGCCAAGAAAGGTAACGAGCTTTACTCTTCAATATTACACGGAAAATCAAAACCGATACCATGTCGAGATCTATAATTTATTTAATCTTGGACGTCATTTACTATCAGTCAAGAACTATAGAATGTTCAGAGATCGTGCCTTTGTGTCTTGGGAAAATGTAGTGACTGGATAAAGTAAAAACGAACCGATATTATCGGGGTGAAAATTTTAACCTGTAAGTATCCTAATTAATGATGTGGACTGTCACGTATGATATTTGTTGATAAAGCTTTAATGCCTTTAAAAATAATATTCATCAACTCTTGATTAATATCGTCAGCATAAACAATGTAGGCAGGATAGGTAAACTTAGGTGCCGATTCGGGCGCCCATATCTTACCTTCTTTTATTAACGGAGCGGCTATACGACTTGGAAAATAACCGCTTGCCGGTGACATTAAAAGATATTCGATGCCGATTGTTCCAAGGTCGAGAGATATTCGTGGCGTTTGCATTTCAGGAAAATTGAGAGCGTGGTCACTGAGAAATTCTGGCCCCCAGTTAACAAAAACATAGTCATTTTCAAGAATATTCTCATTGTGATCTAGCGATGAAACAAGAATCATCTCATCTTCAAGTATTTGCTTTATTTTAAATCCAGGTCTATGTGCTGGCCGATACATAATTCCTATATCGATAGAACCTTCTGATAATTTTTGGTTAAGATCTGGGGAATATCCCATTTCTGTTCTGATGGCGATTTCAGGTGCATGTATGCGCATCCAGGGAAGGAGTTTAAGTAAAAAACCATCCCATAAGCTCACTTGGCCACCAATTCTTATGAGTGATTCATGTTCATCCCCTATACCAACTGTAAGTCGTGCCTGATCCCATATTTTTGTTAGAGCCAGAGCATGTTTCAAGAAATGTTTGCCAGCAATTGTCAGATTAGCCCCCTGTTTGCTTCTCTTAAAAAGGTAGGTTCCAAGCTGGTCTTCTAAATTTCTGATCCGAATGCTGACGGTTGATTGAGTCACATAAATTTTTTTAGCAGCAGCAACAAAACTACCGGTATCAGCAACTGCAATGAATGTTCTTATTTGTGTAATATCCATTTTTAATGATGATCTCCACCTAATTAAATGGTCAATTATTCTAAGAGAAAATGTTCGATTTACTATATTTATCACACTTGATTGAAAATTAACACAAGTGTCGAAGATAAAGACATTGGTTTTTATCTATTGAATAATTAAATATTATCTATAAATAAAATTCGATATACAAATATTTAAATTTTGTTAATCTAATCTCGAGTTCATTGGATTAGTTAAGAGGAGCATAGCCATGAAACATGATGAAATTAATATTCCAAGTAATCCAGATTTTTTTGATGTTGAAAAAATATATCTATCCTCAGTTCAAGAGTATGAATATGAATATGAATATGGTTATAACGATGAAGATAACGAAGGGTATCTAGAAGATTATGATGACTTTCCAGAAAAGACTGGTTCAAAATGGCGGAACCGACCTCGTCGCTCCAATAATAAACATGCGAATAATTTTGAAGATTTAGACGAATATTAAGTATAAAAGCTCTATTGATGGAAGCACCCTAATTAAGGATGTGAACAGTCACCAATGATAATGGTTAATAAAGCTTTAATGCGTTTAAAAGTAATCTGATTCAAACATGGAAATGTAAGCAATGCCAAAATTAAATCTCGATGAAATCGAAATCATGCTGGATGACGATTTGGATGAATATATGAAGCCATACCCAAAGAAAAAATTACTTCGCAGAGCAGAAGTAAAAAGACGTTTGGATGACCATTTTGAACAACGGCATTTGAAAAGAGAGACCAATTACGACTTCATTGATTAGTGACGGATTAATATTGACATTAAAGATCACTCTTAGACCCCAAAATCCCCATTAGGGCGGCCCAACCCATAGAGTCGGTGGGCCCAAATTTCTGTATTAATTTCATCTAAACTGAATGAAACATCTAATTGATAACGGTATGTTACTTCACGTAACCATATTGGAGTTTGATTATAGGTAGATAGCAATAATACCAAAGCGCACTGTCCATTTAAGCAATTGCGCTAATCATGTCACCCTGTACAGCGAAAATATTTTCTGTGGTCAGTTTGCGATCGAAAGTTTGTGACCATAAATGGGCATCATTTTCTGCATCAATTAGTTGAGCAGTGATTCGTACGGTGTCTCCAGATTTACGCACTGAGCCTTCTAATATATGACGTACCTTGATGCGACTTTTAAACTCTCAAAGCGAACAATACATTTAGAATTTCTTCCGAGATACCGTCAGAGAAATACTCCTGATCACCAGCTTGTGATAAATCAGCGAAAGGCAATACTGCAATCGAAGCGTCCACTATTTCTTTATCTTTAAGAGTTTTCTCGAGGGCATTATTTTCAGCAGCAGGAGACTCTGTGTCATTTGGAAGGTCTTCCGTACGTTTAACACCCTCCGGCGTCATTTCAAACACCCAACTTAATAGTAAGGCGATAGGATATCCAATTAACAATCCAGCAGTGATGACACTGTCAAACCATTCGGGCAAGTTAAGTGAGGCTTCCAATGTCCCAGCCACTTGCATAAGCACCCATCCAACAACAGCGTAGATGCCTGCGATTCTGAATACATTGCGCCGTCTTAGCTCAATAAATAGGCTCATCTTCAATACTCCTTTTCTTTATTAAAGAACAAAAGTGTTGCGTTCACCAGTTTAATTCACTGACTAAGTTTGCCAAATACCTCTTTACCCTCCAGTAATGTAACCAAAACATTGGCTTCTGATATTTCACTGACTGGTATCTCGAAAAGGTTACGATCAACAACAATCAAGTCAGCATATTTACCTTCTTCAATACTACCGGTATCGTCATCAAGGAAGTTGGTATAGGCAGCACCGATAGTATATCCGGCAATTGCCTGCTTGAGGGTGATTCGTTCATCAGGATTAAACACCTCTGTTGTAGATGTTTCAGGATCCTGTCGAGTAATGGCAATTTCCATTGCAGGAAAAGGGTTTGCAGTACTAACTGACCAATCACTACCAAAAGCCAGGCGACCACCATTTTTAGCGATGGAGCCAATGGGATACATCCACTCCATTCGCTCAGGTCCTAATTGTGGAGCATTGATATCAATGACATAGCTATCACCATAAGCCCAGAATGGCTGAAAATTTGCCGTTACATCCAGACTGCCAAATCGAGGAATGTCATCAGGATGAACCAGTTGCACATGGGCAATATGGTGTCGGGCATCACGCTTTCCATTAGCTATTTGTGCAGCTTCTATGGCATCCAGTGCGTAGCGAACTGTGGCTGTACCGATTGCATGAATGTGTAACTGAAATCCAAGTTTATCCATAATAGTTGTGGCTGACAGTAACTGCTTATGAGGTACCATCAAAAGGCCAAAAGAATCCGGGCTATCGGTGTAAGGTTCTAACATTTTGGCAGTGTATGACTCCAGTATGCCATCAGCCCAAAATTTAACCGATGTCGCTTGCAGTCTGCCTGCTGAATATTGCTTTCTGGCGGCTTGCAATTCAGCTACTTGTGACATACCTTTACTGGGATCCCAGTACAGAGCAGCAACAACACGAAGTTCAAGTTCACCAGAATCTGCCATATCTTTATACACAGGTAGTGATGCAAAGGCATTATGTGCATTGACCTGAACAATTGCATCTTGTATTGCGGTTATACCTAAGCTGTGTAAGTAGCTTTGAGCCATCAGTAGTCCTTGTTTCAGCTCATTACTTGTTATTTTCGGCATCTTACTCAGCAGTAAGTTCATACCGGAGTCTTCCATTAGTAAGCCAGTCAGTTCACCTGTTTTCGGATCCCGACCAATCATGCCTCCTTCAGGATCAGGAGTATCTGCTGTAATACCGGCAAAAGCTAAAGCTGCAGTATTCAGTATCAATGTATGACCATCAGAATCGCCAAAAAACAATGGTCTACTACTATCGATTTTGTCGAGCATAGCCTTGTGAGGTGGGTTATCTTCACTAAAGTCATCCCAGCTCCAACCATAACCACTAATATGTAGAGAGTCGGAATCATCTTTTACGCAACGGGCTATTTTTTCGAGGATGAGCTTCAGACCGCCCATGTCAAAGATAGGACAGCCAGTGGTTTTTGCTACACCTCCTGCAACAGGATGTATATGTACATCCTGAAAACTCGGTAGGATGAATTTACCTTTCATGTCTACAAGTTGAGTATTTTTCCCCTGATGTGATTTTACATCCTGATCACTGCCGACAAAACTAATCCTGCCATTTTTGATGGCTATGGCCTCTGCCCAGCTTTGATCAGAATCAACCGTGTATATTCGAGCATGATGAAGAATAATATCTGCCTCAGCAGCTAGAAGAACGGTGGAAATAGGGAATAACAGGAATAATAAAATGCTTCGGTGGATAGACATAATTTTGGTCATCCTTAACAATTAGTTTTTAAACTGTGTAGGAAGATTAAACACTCAGATACTATATGTCTAGTATCATTTTCTCGATCAGCTAACTCAAAGCGCTCTAACCAATAGTGTGCTTGATCCTTAGCTTCTTTTTTTCATTCCTCTTAACATGCCTAAGTAAATTAGTGGATCCATGGCTGATTTACCTGGGTACATACCTCGTTCCTCAGGCAAGTAGCCAATTCTTGAAGGGTCACAACGACCACTGCCTTGGTTATTAAAAACAATAGAACCGGTATCAGGACGTATGATGGCTAGGATCATTCTCACTATTGTGGTTTTTCCAGCAACATTTATATAACAGTTGAGCTATGTTTAAATCTATTCCTTAAGAGTCTCTGCCACTCTTTTTTGTAAGAGAGGTATCACCTCAGTTTCGAACCAAGGATTTCGTCGTAACCAAATATTATTTCTCGGACTCGGATGTGGCAGAGCTAATAAGGTTGGCCAACTGGCTTGCCAAGCTTCGACTCTAGCGGTAACAGACATTTTTCTACCTTCAAAATGATAAGCCTGGGCATACTGTCCGAGCACCAATGTAATCTTCAATTGATTTAATTCACCCAATAATAGTTCACGCCAGGCAGGTGCACATTCCGGCCGAGGAGGAAGGTCACCTGATTTACCTGTACCCGGATAGCAAAACCCCATGGGTAGTATCGCAATATTTTTAGAATTGTAGAACTGCTCTTTTGTTACTCCCATCCAATCACGCAATCGTGAGCCACTGGCATCATCGAAGGGTACTCCTGACAAATGTACTTTTTTCCCAGGAGCTTGACCGACTATGAGGATCTTTGCATTTGGATGTAATTGAACAATTGGTCTCGGACCAAGGGGTAAATTTGTTTCGCAGAGGTTGCAAGCTCGAACTTTCGTTAGTAGTGATTCAAAAGTTTTCATAGCATTAAATCTCTTGCTTGTTGTTCAGATAAGTAATTTTCTAACTAGTTTAATTAATCCATTATTCATCAAGATTCAATTTCATTTCAACCTTACATTGTGAAAATCCAGCTTTCTCATAAGCTCTTATTGCTGCTGAATTCACAGTGTAAACATCTAGATAAAAATCTTTGATGCCTCGGCCTTTACTCCATTTTATCAACATATCCATTAGCCGTTTATTAATACCCATGCCACGATATTGTTCTGCCACATACATAAATCCCAAGTAGGCATGCTGTTCATGGTTTAAGGCAATATTTGATGGTCGCAGTTGTGTATAACCACTAGCAATAATTTTATTATTTTGTTCTGCAACGATGAGATAAGTATTGTCATCCGTTATAAAATTATTCAAATTATAATAAGTGCAGTGGGATTTTTTTATAGTGGCATTGAAAGGTCTTTCTGCAGCGATTATTTTCTGCTCTAATTCCAATAATGCTCTTAGATCATCAAGCGTAGCTTTTCTTATAGTGAGTTCTTTCATGGTATGCTTCTTTTAAATAACAATCATCTTATTCAAACCAACCATTAGTTATAGCAGTTTTGATATAGGTCGGTAAATTCTCACGGATTTTAATTTCACGACCCTTGGTATCTTTAACCTTAGACTGCGCTGATTTTAGGATTAATCTTGCATCAACCCAAGCATAATCCAATACTTCTAGCATTGGCGTCCAATGACCTTCAGTTCCTTCAGGAATCTTGATAGACATAATATGCTTTAAATCAAATCGCGGTGTCATAACACGAAATATCACAAAACTGTCGACGTCTATGCGCCATTTTAGAGGATCAGAGACTAATAATAATTCTCTTCGTCCAAAATATCCCCGTGATTCTTCAACGGTTTCTCGCAAGGCGGTTTCATAATCTGTTTCAGCTGAAGGGATTGTGTTGCTTAAACTAGCTGCAACCTCATTAGTACCACCCAATAATTCAAAATAATCACGACCTTTAGAACGAGCCAATAGTACAAAATTACCGGTCGATTGCTTGGTCATCACCAGAGTGCCTGAAGCGGCTTCGAGAACGGAAGTAGGCATTGCTGAAAACATTAGCAAGCCTAGTAACAACCGTTGTAGTAAAAGTGACATCTTAAATTTGGTTAACATATTATTTTGTCTCCTGAATACAATATTACTAATAGTATAATATAATTTACTCAATTCATTATACATTTTCAGACGTTAACCCTTTTTAAAAAGTTAACTTATGATATTACCACTGAGATTATCAAAGAAATGAATTATAACTAAATTGCCTAACAGATACGTACGATGATGAGTTTCTAGAAAGTCTATTTATCTGTTGCTAATTGCTCATCTTTGTATTGTTGATAGGCATTTTGCCCCCAAGCAATTAACTGATTGTTTTTAAATAACAATGCTGTACATTCGTCAATTGTTGTATTGCCATCTGCCTTGATATGTTGCGTTCGATAAAACAAAACGGTAACCGTACTATTTTCTGTTTGCTTAGATTCAGAGATATCAGGCGTACCTAACTTCTCAATAATCATTTTTTTGTTTAGGTTTTCATCAAGAGACAATCCAGCGATATAGCTTAGATTAATATCTTCTCTGTCATCCCAAGATCTAGCTTCAGGATGATCCTGATAATAAAATAAAATTGAAGTTGCAAAAATAGCATAAGCACCAATACCAATTGCTATATTTCTAATGACTTTGATATTCATATTTTTCTCGACCTAATGACAATGCCCTATTCTACGTTTAATCCATCTCTTAACAAAGCGGAATTTACTAATATAAAATATCTAATTTGTTACAACATACTAAAATAATAGTCACCCGTGATATTTTAGTATGTTGTAAGTCGTTACTAGTGCTGAGTTGAATTTCCCTCAACACTGCGATGAGCTTTTATGTCAATATCGCTAAAAGCAAAGTTATTTAGACAAAACTCACAGGTTATCGAGAGCTCGCCATCCTCGCTAATAATCTCATCAATTTCATCATCACCAATTAAAATTAGCGAATTAAGCATTTTAGTACGACTACAACCACAGTTAAACTCAATGCTATCAACTGCTAGATTGTTAATTGATTCCTGATGGAATAAACGATGCAATAAAGTGTCACTATCAACTGAAAGGCATTCCTGTTCAGATAAGGTGGTGCTCAGAAACACAAGATGCTGAAAAGACTCTTCATCACTCATACCAGGTAAAGCCTGTAACATTAATCCAAAGACTTGGGAGTGATCATTATAGAGCCATATCTTTGTTCTTAACTGTTCCGATTGCTTAAAATACGTTTCTACACATTGACCTAGATTATCTCCTTCTAGAGGCACAATACCTTGATATCGCTTACCTTTAGTAGGCTCAATAGTTATACAAAGCTGTCCATCTTTAGTGATGTCCTTAAAGGTCATATTAGAATAGTCTGCCTCTTTATCATATTGTGCTACGCCTCGATAACCTAAAGTGTGGCTAGTTTGCACAACAAGCATTTTTAGCTTGCCTTGGGTCTGTAACTGAATTGAAATTCTACCTTCAAATTTAAGGGTAGTCGCTAACAAGACATTCACTGCTGCCGCTTGTTGCAGTAAATTTGC
>JBLHLI010000032.1:0-11840 GCA_047618765.1 Enterobacterales bacterium
TCAGATTCAGGTTTAGGATCTTTGACAATCGTCTTTTTATTATCAGGATTGAGGTGTTGATGTGCTAATTGATAGAAGAAGCGATCAACTGTACCTGAAGAATTCACTTTTAATCGAGCATGAATAAATTGTTCCTCTTCGCCAATTCTTAATAACATGGGACGAGATTCAATATAAAGGCCAGTTTGTGTTAACAATGTAGGTGTTGTCACGTCTCTAACCTTTTCACCAGAGAGTAGCAAAGCCGGCTGAAATCTTGTTTCAATTTTATTGCCTTTTCGAGCCTGTAACTTAACAGCCTGAATCTCACCTTTTAAGTATTGAATGCCAATTTGAGTGCCACTTCGGTCGTTGCCTGTTATCCAACAAATAATGCCTAACGACCAAATGGATGAACTACCATCACTAATGGTATTTCTTATTCCGACTAATAGGCCTACATCAACTCTGTTAACACTCTCACTTGGGTGAGCAATACAAGTTCCACCATCACTGCTATTAAGAGTAGTCCACTGATGTTCAATTAACTCGGCAATTTTCTCACACTCTGCTATAGATTTTGACACCTGTAATGGGTCACTTGCACTAATGACTTTATGTATGTCTTCTAGACCCCAGATGACTTCCATCTTGCTAATTTTCGGATACCTTGGTGCTTGTCTTACTTGTTTGCACTCCCAACTTGAGAGCATATCATCAAGCAGCTCTAGGGCTTTCTTTGAAATAACATTTTTACTAAAGCAATTATCAAGAGTTTTGTTTGAACCTTGAATCTCTTCGATGTTATGAATCAATTTATCATGTAATTTTTCGGTCAACAAAAATCGATAATTAGGATTATTTGCATTAGCTAATTCTTTAATAGATTGTGGTTTATCATCGCCTGAAAGATCAATGACAAAACAATTTTTACTAGAAAAGTCATCGATATCGTCGCTAATAACTGAATGAATAGTCCAATAGGAGAGATATATAAATACTTCCCAATGATCACCTCTCTTCAGATGATAGGGATTAGATAAGGATATTAGACTTATTCTTAAGTAAGTAATTTCAATTATAAGAAAGCAATTGTTGAGATTATTGGATGGGTTTTCTAATTCGCTTAAGTTTTGTGCTTCTGCACAGTGATAAAGTTGATGTATTTCACGCCAAATATGCATTGGAATGGGGGCATATAACTCATAATGCTCTAATAAAATTAAGCCTAAATAATGCAGAGCCATGTTAATGGCGTTGGCTAATTTTTTATTTTTACCAAATAGAGGTTTCTTATCGAGATAGGCATAAACCGCTATTTTGTAGGCAAAGGACATTTCTCGTGTTAAGCGATTTATCTCATTTAATTCCTCAAAAGGCGCGTGCTTGCCTTTATAAGGTCCACTTTTCATTAAAGGGCGATAAAAATTATGAATTTTCTCGTAAGCAATATCAACTAACTTTATGAGTTCTATTCTTTGAAGAATAGGCATCTCAGTACGATTAATGTTTGTAATCGCATCAGCAACCTCAGTTACATATCGTGGCATATTACCTGAAGGAAGCCCTTCAAGCCAATGAGAGAAGGCTTCTCCCTCAGTCTCCACTAATAAATGAGTACCCGGATGAGGAGCAGGAAAAGTTAGTTTTAGATTATCCATAGACTATAGTAGAATCCATACATTGTTAATGACAAATTGTTAGATTAAATGTAATACTTGAGCACAACAAATACAACCAACAATAAGAAAAAAGATCATGTTAGAGAGAAATAATTTTATAAATAGAATTTTCTATTTATACAACTTTAGACTAATTATGAGCATTATGTTCCTAATTATGGCTTTATTACTCAATAGCTGCTCTAAAGAAGCTGAGTTTTATTATGTGGATGGTCGAGAAGGCCAGTTGAGTGATTTTAATGGTCAATGGCTATTAATTAATTATTGGGCAGAATGGTGTAAGCCATGTTTAGAGGAAGTGCCAGAGCTTAATGAATTTTATAGCCAATATGCCAGTGAGTACTCGATGCTTGCGGTTAGTTTTGATATTATCGCTAGTGAAGCATTGCTTGAACAAAAAAATAAGTATGATATGCAGTATCCACTACTAGCTTCAATACCAACACCTAGACTAGGTATTGACATGCCTGCTGCTTTACCTGCAAATTATATTCGTTCTCCTGAAGGCAAAATTTTCGGACCTTTACTTGGGCCCCAAACCTTAGAAACTTTACTTAAAGCCTTATCTAAGGCAAAGAAAGCTAAGGCAAAGAAAGCTAAGGCTAAAAATACTCATTAAATCACTATCGTGTTTCGAGAATTTCCCTCTGCACACCTCTTATTCGAGCAAGTAATCTTGAATTGAAATAGGGGTCATCACTTCGTCCATTCATAGCCATTTTATATTGAACTAATGCTCCCTGTAGATCGCCAGAATGATATAATTTTAACCCTGCGGATTCATGTACTTCTTTAAAAAGTCCATCTTTGGATTGCGCTTCAGCAATGATTTCATAGATGGATGGTTCTTTTTCAACATTGGGTAAGTGAGCATAGAGAATATCCAGGGCTCTTTTAACCTGCTTATCTTCAATTAATGCTCTGGCATACGTCATGGTGATTGCATCATTACCAGGGTTTAGACTAAAGAGGTTCTCAAGCATATTGATAGCAACTTTTGGGTTGTTACTAGCAATCTCAGATTCTGCTAATGCTATGGTGAAATAAAGGCTGTTAGGATGTCGTTTAGCTAAACGTTTAAGTATTACTTTTGATTTATCATATTTGCTTAAGTTACTGAGGGTTAAAGCATAGCCAAATTCTGTAGCAAGCGGTCGTTTACTTGAGGGATAGTTATCAAGTATATTTTCGTACTCGCGCTGAACGGGGTTGAAGTCTTTTGGAAGAAAGCTCGCTAGTCTTTCTTTAAATAAATAAAAATTGAAGTTGTTATCTTTCTTATGATTTTTTAGATTTCTAGCTCGATCCCTCGACTCTGTAATTCTCTGTTGGCTAAGGGGGTGTGAGGAAAGAAAAGCTAAGCGTTGTCCGCTATATCGACTAAGTTGTAACATTTTTTCGAAAAAACTAACCATGCCTGATGGATTAAATCCTGCAGTGACAAGAGAGGCAATACCAATTCTGTCGGCCTCAGATTCATTTGAGCGTGTATGATTAATCATGATTTGACTGGCTCCGGCTTGCACTGTGGTCAAGGCAGCCATTCCGGCCTCAGGATTTTTAGTCATCACTAGCACTGAGCCAAGCATTGCTATCATGGCTGGTATACTCATCTGTTCTTGCTGTTCTATTCTTCTAGCAAGGTGGCGCTGGGTGACGTGAGCAATTTCATGTGCCATGACTCCAGCAAGCTCACTTTCGGTTTCTGCATTTTGAATAAGTCCACTATGAACAGCTATATATCCACCGGGCATTGCGAAGGCATTAATACTTGGATCATTAACCACAAAAAAATAAAATTGTCGGTCTTTTGCATCTTCATTAGCTGCTACAAGTTTAAATCCTAATTCATTGATGTAATTTCTAATTTGAGGATCATTAACAATAGGCAATTGTTGTCGAAGGATCCTTATATAGTAGTCGCCCAATTGTTGCTCTAAGTTTAATGGCATGATTTTATTGATGCTACTACCCATGTCTGGCAAATCATTGTTTGATGCCTCAACTATTGGTGTAGCTAAAGTAGAGAAGATAAATGAAGAAATAAAAACAGTAATTAATCGAAAGTGATACATATAATAGATTACTAACCTGGTTAATGATGCATAAATGACCTGTTCTAATCTTACCCGAGACTGAGGGATAAAATCGAGCAGAAATTGTTAGAGACTGATACAATCTATCTATTCTTGATAGCTTAAAAGTTAAAAAGTTCACCAAATAAAGCGAATCATTTTAAGTTTCATAATATTGCTTTTTATTTTTTTGCTGTTCTAAACATCACAATTATAACAATATTACTTAATTTGATATGTAGAATGTAACTCTAGTTATTGAAAAATAAAGACTTATCCAATATTTAGTTAGAAGGATAGGTATTCAAAAAAGTGCTTAAATTAAATTGTTTATATTGATATTAGAGTTGATGGATTAACATTTAATTACAAAATTAATCAACATTTTAAATTGTAGATAAGGAGAATGTTCATAATGATGAACATCTTTAAAGGAATTAGTGAATGACGGGAATCTTTACTCGTTGGTTTCAACGTAACTTCTCAAATCCTCAGGCAGTGGTACTGGTGGTATTTTTAGTTGTTGGATTTGCCTTTATTTTAACCCTTGGCGATATTCTTAACCCCTTGTTCATTGCAATTGTCCTTGCTTATCTACTTGAATGGGTTGTTTCTACAATACATAACAAAGGTTGTCCAAGAGGTATCGCTGTGTTTAGTGTTTTTACAGGTTTCATCGCCTTAGCACTAACTACCGTCTTTATATTTATTCCAATTATCTGGAAACAAATAAGATCCTTGTTAAATGATGTTCCTGAAATGCTGATTCAAGGGCAGGAAAAATTACTACATCTCCCTAAAGAATATCCTAACTTTATTAGTGAACAGCAAATCCAAGATCTAATTACCTTGGTTGCTTCAGATATTGGTACTATTGGTCAAGCCGTAGTTTCTGCATCCTATAGTTCATTAATTAGTGTCATGGCTTTGCTCATCTATATGATACTGGTGCCATTGTTAGTGTTTTTCTTAATGAAAGACAAAGTCATTATTCTAAACTGGTGTCGTCAATGGTTACCAGAAGACCGAAAAATGGTTAATCGAGTTTGGATTGAAGTTAACGACCAGATTGGTAATTATGTTCGTGGTAAAGTCGCCGAGATCCTTATCGTTGGTATTGCAACCTACATTGCGTTTGCAATAATGGGTTTAAATTATGCTCTGTTGTTAAGTGTGCTGGTAGGATTTTCTGTATTGATCCCTTATATTGGAGCCGCTGTAGTTACACTACCTATTGCACTAATAGGTTATTTTCAGTGGGGTTTTGAAGCGCAACTTTGGTATATGTTATTAGCTCATGCCATTATTCAAGCGCTTGATGGAAATGTTTTAGTGCCAATATTATTTTCTGAAGCAGTTAATCTTCATCCTGTAGCGATTATTTCTGCTGTTTTACTCTTTGGTGGAGTTTGGGGATTTTGGGGAATCTTTTTTGCGATTCCCCTTGCTACTCTTGTGAAAGCGGTGATAAGTGCTTGGCAGGATAATGTAGCCGATGCTAATGTTATAAGAGACCCTTCATAGGTTCCATACTGGCATCGAGATTAAGATCATCACAAAACAATGTAAAACGCTCTCGCATATCTGCAATGTGCATATTTATTGGGATATTAACCGTCATGTTAACGACTAACATTGGTGCTCCGGTATGAGGAGCCCTATAAGCGTCGGTTTGAAGATTCTCTATATTAATATCTTGGTGGGAGAAAAAGTTCGATATTTCTTTAATAATACCCGGTGTATCCAGAGCAACAACCTGAATACCGTAAGGCATCAAGTTACTTTTATTTAAAGGCAGCTCCGTTCGCTTTACCATAGTAATAAGTTCAAGATTCTGTTCAAGTGCCTTGAGGGCATTTTCAAACTTTGCAATTGAACTCCAGCTTCCCGATAGCATCATAATGACAGCAAACTCACCACCAAGTACTGCCATTCGGCTATCGACTACATTACAGTTTTGTTCAGAAGCAATCGTTGTTAGAGCATTTGCGATTCCGGGCTTATCAGCGCCTAAGGCTGACACTACAAGATAATTTTGCATAGTTTAATCTTTATATTATTTATTAGTGCCTATTATCACCTAGATAAGGCAGCTTTGAAAACGAAATATAAATTAATTGCCTTTTATAAAGTAGATGACAACAAATTGTTGATATTAAAAACCAACGGATTAAGCGCGAATGACTTGCTAAGGTTGTTTTAAGCGCTATTGATTAGTAGAATAGTCTGTCTTTTCAAAGATGTTTATCTTCTAATAGATTATTGGGGTTTTTCGATGTTTAAAGGTAGTATCGTTGCTTTAGTCACTCCTATGGCAGCCGACGGTAGTCTTGATATTGCTTGTCTGCGCTCGCTCGTAGATTGGCACATAGAATCTGGAACTGTTGGTATTGTTATAATGGGTACAACAGGAGAATCCATCAATGTTACCGATGATGAATATACACTTCTACTTGAAACTGTTGTGGAACATGCAAAAGGACGCATTAAGATTATTGCTGGAACAGGCAATGCATCCACGTCGAAAACTATTCAGTGTACTCAATTAGCAGAAAAACTTAACCTAGATGCCTGTTTAATTGTTACTCCTTATTACAATAAGCCTACACAAGAAGGTTTGTATCAACATTTTAAGGCTGTCGCAGAGTCATCCTCTATGCCTCAACTGCTTTATAATGTGCCAGGTAGAACAGCTGTTGATTTATTGCCTGAGACCGTAGCAAGGTTGGCAGAAATCGATAATATAGTAGGAATAAAAGAAGCAACTGGCAGTCTTGAACGATTACATGAATTGATGGTCATAGATAACGAGTCTTTTGTGCTATTAAGCGGAGATGACCCAACGGCACTGCAATTTATGCAACAGGGGGGCAGTGGAGTGATCTCTGTTACTGCTAATGTAGCCCCTAGACAGATGGCTGACATGTGCAATTTTGCCTTAAATAATGAAAATAAAAAGGCCGATACCATAAACGACTGTTTGAGTGATTTGCACAATAAGTTATTTGTTGAACCTAATCCTACAGCTGTGAAGTTTTTGTTAAATAAACTAGGTCGCATTCCAACTGGAATAAGGTTACCATTGCTGCCGCTATCAAAAACGTACCATAAAGAATTTGAATTTTTTGCAGATAATTTACTCTGTAATTCTGCATTAAATCGTTAAGTTAATAGATAAACATTAGTTTTTTTAGGTATCAAAAATACCAAGAATACTGATTTATTCAAGATTAAAAATATAGAAATCTCAGGAGTTACAATTGAAATTAGTTTTAAGAACAATGGTTTTTCTTTCAATAGGTTTTGTAAGTGGTTGTAGTTGGCTGGTTGGTGAAGATGGTTTATTTAAGACTACAAAGTCCGATTACAGCAATGCAGAGATAACAAATGAATTAGAAGTGCCTGCATCTGTCGGCAATAATAATGAATCTGATAACTATTTTGTTATGGACAGCGATGATGAACTTAATGGCATAGTTTATGGTATTGATTCAGATGCCATGGCACCTATGCAGGTATTAACCCTTGGTAATAAAGTTCGAGCAAATCGTGATTCAAAGATTGCTTCAGTTTATGTAACAATGTCTGAAATAAAATTATGGGACAGTCTTGAACGTTACCTAAGTAAAGAAAGTATTCCTGTATCAAGCCAAGATCTTTCCACTAGTGTGATAACGACGGGTTGGGTTATTAGGGAAGATGATAATTTCTGGACTGATGATATAACCGCTTGGCGTCAACGCTATAAAATTATATTAAGTGAAGCAATGCGTCCCTCTGAAAATATACTATCTATTGAGTTACTTGAAGCTCAAGAATATATAAAAGATTCTGGTAATTGGACAAATGTTGATGAACCTGGTCGTTTAGAAACTGAGTTTTTAAATAGCATTTTAGGTTTTCTATATGTTGAAGACATCGATAGAAGTCGACAATTAGTTAATGAATCTGCTCTTGGGGGAATTTCAGTCACTCTTGGTACAAATGCCGATGGAGAAGCTGCCTTAATTACTTCTGCAAATTTTGAAAATGTTTGGGGACGAATACCGGTATTTTTACGTCTATTAGACCTCTCTGTTGAGGATCAAGATCGTTCACAAGGATTATATTTTTTTAAAATAGAAGATACTGAAGGTTTCTTTTCTTCACTTGCATTTTGGTCTGATAGTCCTGAAACACTTAATATGCCTGATGGGTTATACACAATTAAAGTGGCTAAGTTAGGTGAGAGAGTTTCAATGACGATTATGGATGATAGTAATAATGTGATTTCTTCAAAAGATCTTGCAAAAAATTATCCCGCTATATCTAAGGCCTTTAGATCAAAAGTATCTGAATAACATACTTCGAGATGACTTAGTGCTAAAAAGGCTACATTCAGTGATGAATGTAGCCTTTTTTAATATGTGATCTTTATGAGCTAAGATTATAGTAATTACCTTATTTAAAGATAATCTTATAAATTTAAGAGGTTCTTTGTATCGATAATTTTGCAAGTGAAAGTAAGGCTTCTTTATAAGGAGTCTCTGCAATATTTTCTAAGGCTTGTTCGGCTTTTTCTATTTCTCGCTCAGCATATTTAATCGTTTCGCTCAAAGCTCCCGTTTCTCTTATAGCGAGAGAAATTTCTTCTAAGTGTTCGAGTCCGCCTTGCTCAATAGCCTCTTTAATCATTTTCCTTTGACTATCATTACCTAATTGCATCGCTAGAATTAAGGGTAGGGTAGGCTTACCTTCTGCTAGGTCATCACCAATGTTCTTGCCAAGTTGCTCTGCATCAGCACTATAGTCAAGAGCATCATCAACCAATTGAAATGCATTTCCTAAATGTAATCCAAAGCTTGCCATAGCTTGCTCAGTTGCATTGTCTGATTCATTAATGATGGCTCCAAGGCGGGTAGCCGCTTCAAATAAAGTGGCTGTTTTATGATGGATAACATCGAGATAATTTTCTATTGTAAGGTCAGGGTTATTACAATTCATTAATTGAAGAACTTCACCTTCTGCAATAATATTTGTTGTATCTGATAACACTTCCATGATGCGAAGGTTTTTCACTTCTACCATCATTTGAAAAGAGCGTGAATAAAGATAATCTCCCACTAGCACACTAGCAGCATTCCCAAACAAGGCATTAGCTGTCTCATTGCCTCTACGTAAGTCTGATTCATCAACAACATCATCATGTAACAGAGTTGCTGTATGAATAAACTCGATAACCGCTGCAAGATGGATATGCCAGGGGCCTTCATAACCTAATGCTTTAGCTACCATGACTAACAACAGTGGTCGTAAACGTTTACCACCACTATTTACGATGTAGTAACCTAGCTGGTTAACCAGAGCTATGTCAGAACTAAGACGCTTTATAACTAAACTATCAACAGCTGACATTTCTTCTGACATCAACTTACTAATTTCACTAAAATCCATTAATATTTCCAATACTATTTTTAATTGTATTACTGTTACGCAGAATGCTATTGTGAAGTGTGATCAGGGTCAAGCTAAAATGTTGATTATTCAATGAAATCTTCAACTTTATTAGACTTTTAGTTAAATATTAAAAGCATAATATTGCACTTTATAGATGAATGTAACAGCATTGTTTGCCATTGATTGTGATTAATCTGTAAAATGACTGAATTATTACTTGCCAGACGCCACTATATCCCTTAAAATGCGCCGCCTTCCAATAGGTTAAATTGTTTTTCGTTCTTTAGATAAAACTCGGACGAAATTTTAAGCGGAGAATTTCAGAACATGTACGCAGTAATACAAAGTGGCGGAAAACAGCATAGAGTCAGTGACGGCTTAGTGCTTAAACTAGAAAAAATCAATAGCGAAACTGGTGCTACAATTGATTTTGATAAAATTTTAATGGTTGCCGATGGTGAAAACATCACAATTGGTAAGCCTTACGTTGATGGTGCTAAAGTCAGCGCAGAAATCGTTTCTCATGGACGTGGTAAGAAAGTTAAAATTATCAAGTTCAAGCGTCGTAAGCATCACATGAAGCAAATGGGTCACAGACAGTGGTATACAGAAGTTAAAATCACTGGCATCAGTGCTTAATATAGAACTTTTGATCCTAGTTTTTAGATCTTGGTTTTTAAGATAACAATATAAGGGAGCAATACAATGGCTCACAAAAAAGCAGGCGGTAGTACTAAGAACGGTCGCGATTCTAATGCCAAAAGATTAGGCGTTAAGCGTTTCGGCGGAGAGTTAGTTAGCGCTGGTAGTATAATCGTTCGTCAACGTGGTACACGTTTCCATTCTGGTGTTAACACTGGAATTGGTAAAGACCACACAATTTTCGCAACCACAGATGGTCATGTGAAATTTGAAATTAAAGGCGAAAAGAATCGAAAATATATCAGTATTGATGCAGCAAGTTAGTCTTGATATAAAATGATTTATAGAAAGCCTCGTCATTTGACGGGGCTTTTTTTATAATACAAATTAAATGTTAGATGGTTAGAATCAAATGCGTTTTGTAGATGAAGCAAATATCAAAGTTATAGCGGGCAATGGTGGTAATGGTTGCCTTAGCTTTCGTCGTGAAAAATATGTGCCCCGTGGTGGACCAGACGGTGGTGATGGCGGTGATGGCGGTAGCATCTATTTAATGGCTGATAATGATCTAAATACCTTGGTCGACTTCCGCTATATCAGAACTTATAAAGCTCCCCAAGGTAAAAAAGGTGCTAAGCGTTGTCAAACAGGCGCCGGAGGAGATGATATATTTCTCAAGGTTCCTCTAGGTACTCGTGCATTTGATCTTGAAACTGATGAACTTATCGGTGAGCTGACAGAACCTGGTATGACGTTACTCGTTTCTCAAGGTGGCTTTCATGGTTTAGGCAATACTCGCTTTAAAAGCTCTGTCAATAGAACGCCTCGTCAGACCACTGAAGGCACTGAAGGTGAATATCGTCATCTTAAGCTTGAATTACGTGTCTTAGCCGATGTCGGGCTTCTTGGACTACCTAATGCGGGTAAATCAACCTTCATTCGCTCTGTATCTTCTGCTACACCTAAAGTAGCCGATTATCCTTTTACTACAATGATTCCAAATCTTGGTGTTGTAGGACTCGATGGTGGTAACAGTTTTGTTATTGCTGATGTTCCAGGTTTAATTGAAGGTGCTGCTGATGGCGCTGGTCTTGGTACTCGTTTTCTGAAACATCTTTCTCGTACTCGTCTTTTATTACATCTTGTTGATTTATTGCCGGTGGATCTTAGTGACCCTGCTGAGAATGCTGTTTCAATTGTCAACGAAGTGAAAAAGTATGGCGAAGGTCTTGATGAAAAGCACTGCTGGCTTGTTTTGAATAAAACAGACTTACTTGATGATGAGGAAGTTGAAGAAATCAGTCAAAGAGTTATTGATGCTCTCGATTGGAAGGGCCCTGTTGCTCGAATTTCTGCTATTAGTGGTAAGGGTACTCTTGATCTCTCTAATGACATCATGGAGTATCTTAACGAGCTCAATCGCGTTGAAAAAGAACAGGCTGAAGAAGAAGCAGAAGCTAAAGCCAAAGCTGCTAAGAGTAATGATGAGACTCAGGACTAAATTGTTCTGAGCGTAATAGTTGTCTTAAGTTCTGCTTCCATTCTGATAATTTCTTTTTCAATGACATTCTAATTCTTGGAATGTGTATTCATTATTTGCTGTTGTTAAGTTATTGGTTTATTGAGAATAACTATTAACTCACTCAGACTAATCAAACTAACTAATCCAAATAGACAAACCTCAACAGACAAACCTTAGCAGTCGAACTCTCCTTAGGCTAGCCATAGAACACAGTACCTATACTCGTTCTTCTGGGGGACGCTGTAAATACATCCATGTAAGCTTCGCTTCGGCATCCATGCCTCAAAGACCCCCTGAAGATCGAGTATAGACACTATGCTCTATTTGAATAGTTGATGTGTTTGGATTTATTTGTTGAAGTTTTTTTTTGAGTCTTTGAGTCTTTGAGTCTATGAGTCTTTGAATTTTTGTTATTTTGTTATTTTGTTATTTTGTTGTTTGGTTGGTTACTTGATTGGTTACTTGATTTTTTTCTTTGATTTTCTTTCAGGCATAAAAAAACCG
>JBLHLI010000033.1:0-11199 GCA_047618765.1 Enterobacterales bacterium
GTTGTTGATGCTGATCCTGAAAGTGCACTTAGGGCTTTACATTCATAGGGTAAACTAATGGTGTTGGGACTATAGGATACTGATGTTTGAAGACTGACTAGCAGAATCCCCCTGTTCATAGGTATAGAGGCGTTGATCCATATGAATGGGCTGGAGCTTGGGTCATCAGGCTGCAATATGCAGGGGATGTAAACCAGCTCGGGCAGCCATGGCAACTAGTGCATCAATTGTAAAACCGGACATTTTGCCCCTACAAACATCACCAATACGGGATCTTTGAACACCCATCATATCTCCGGCTTGTTGCTGAGTTAGATTATTACTTTTAATGAATCCGGTAATGCTATCAAACAAGGCCGCCTTGATTTTCATTTGTTCAGCTACACCAGGATCTAAATTTAAATCATCAAAAACAGAGCCTGTGGTCATGAGAGCACCAAAATGTCTGGGGTAGAATAAGTCATTTCTTTACAGCTACCAGAGGATAGTCAACACTTAGATTTTATCAGCTGTAGAGTCATACACAGTGGAGACATATTTTATTAAAGTTGCTCTTCGAGGGATCAGTCCAATGATCTGGCGTCGATTTAGGATCCGGGGGAATACATCACTTGCCGATCTACACCATATTATTCAGATTGCTATGGGGTGGGACAATGAGCACCTTCACCTATTTCATATCTACGCGGAAGATTATGGGATCGCCTATGAAGGTGGTTTGTCTTTTTCTCATAATGCAAAGCAGGTTTTTGTTGAACATTTTGGTTTTGATGTTGGCGACCGTTTTACCTATACCTATAATTTCACCGATAACTGGTTGTGTGATATCCGTATCGAGGCGATAGAGCCTTCATCAAAACAATCTCCCTGGTGTATAGGTGGTAGCGGCCGGCATGACAATAATCAATACTATAAGGCTGATGAAGCTATTGCTTTGTTGAATATAATAGATAAAGTCATAAGAGCAAATGAGACCACTACAGTTGAAGATATTCGCCCATTGATTGAACATTATGAGATGGTGCGATCCAGTCAGAGAGCCGTTAATAAGGAGTTAAGAAGCTTCTTTGCCAGAGTGAACTGATATTTATAATTACCAGCTAGTGTGGGTTTTATAACAGGAGAGCGAGAATGCAATTCAAGACCCAAATCAGTATTGATGATCAGAATGGTAAAACCATTACCGAAGATATTATAAAGCTGGATAGATCAGCCGTAGATGAGGGCCTTGTTGGTATTTCACTCTCGGAATCAAAACAATTGCTCAAGCAACTGCAACAAGTTATCGTCAACCAACAAGCGAGCCGTTATACATCCAATCATCGAAACTGTATACATTGCAATAAAATCAGGCGGATCAAAGGCTCCTATGATATTCAATACCGTACGCTGTTCGGGACTGTTGTTGTACAGAACCTTCGGCTTTATCACTGTCAGTGCACAGAGCAATCAACAAAGACTTTTAG
This sequence comes from Enterobacterales bacterium, assembly GCA_047618765.1. Lineage (GTDB taxonomy): Bacteria > Pseudomonadota > Gammaproteobacteria > Enterobacterales. Next base: position 1,467 of record JBLHLI010000033.1, read on the forward strand.
TGTACTGAATAACTGGGTTTCAGATCATAATAGTCCGGAATTACGGTATATAGAAACAAAATGGAGCTCCCTAATGTCATATGGAATGACCGTGGACTTATTAAAAGATGTGTTACCAATAAATGAAGGGTTAAATGCCGAGACAGTACGGCAACATTTACATAAGACAGCAAAGCGGCAAGAAGAACAATTAAAATCTCAGCCTCGATTTATCTCGGGTTGTCAAAATGAGTGGGCGAAGTTACCGAAACCAGACAAGCCTCTAACTGTTGGGATCGATGGAGGATATGTTAGAGACTGTAAAAAAAGGAAAACGAATTTTGAAGTGATCGTTGCTAAATCTTTCTCGAAAACTGAGGAGTCTAAACGACTGGGATTTGTACAGAAGTTGGATAAACAACCCGAACGGCGACTAATGAGAATGTTACAGGCACAAGGACTACAGGCAAATCAACAGATCACATTTTTATCTGATGGTGCCGATAATGTTAGAGAGTTGCAATATCTAATGCATCCTGATTCTGAGCATATTTTGGATTGGTTTCATATTACGATGAGACTCACAGTACTGACTCAATTTGCCAAAGGTTTAACTCAATCCGATCCAAAGCAAGGCCAAGTAATAACAAAAGATCTCGACAGTACAAAGTGGTATTTATGGCATGGAAATACAGAGAAAGCCTTGGATAAACTGGAAGATTGTTATTTGACTCTGGAATATGAAGAGATCACCTATATGAATTGCAAAAAATTTCTTAAGCACCTAAAAGAGATGGATACTTATATCCAAAACAATAGCCATTTGATCCCAAATTATGGCGAGAAATATCGGTATGGTGAAACTATTACAACAGCTTTTGTTGAATCAACGGTGAATGAAGTGATCGCTAAACGAATGGTGAAAAAGCAACAAATGCAGTGGTCGCACGAAGGAGCACACGCTTTATTACAGACAAGAACAGCAGTACTCAATGGTGAACTACGAGGTTGTTTTGAGTCATGGTACCCAGAAATGAGAGATAGATCAATTGATGACAAATTCAACTTTTCTAATAAAAAAGCTGCCTAACGTTTATTATTGCCCCAGACATTTTGGTGCTCTCCCAATCGGAAAAACTAGGGGTAGATTCTAGGAACATAAGGAGATATAAATCAGGTCAAATTCAGGTAATGCCATATGCGGTCTGGCGACTGTTGTTGCTTTATCTTAAATTAGTTAAACTGGATGATAGTCAAACAAATTTAGTAGCAGAATAAAAATTGTGATTACACAGCGATTGATTTTTTAACGATAGAAATGGTTAATATCCTATATGGATTATGGTGAATATCCTACATGATTTTCCATATTACTCAGATATTATTAAGCCACAAAATTTCACTGCGTGCTTAATAATAACAAAACAAGAATAATTATTAATGAATAAAATATCGAAATATATAGGTGTAATTTGCATTTTTTTACTTGGAAATATTCACATTAATGCAAGCGAAGTATTTGGGTCCTTTGAGAGACCAATTTTGATAGATTGTAATACATGCTTTTCGGATGCTGATTTCAAAATATTTGCCCGCAACCAAGTCCCTATGAACACGGCCAAATATTACGTAATTGCAAATGACTCAACCGAACAACAGAGATTTATTAATGCTGTATGGGTTAATGAGCCAGGCGAAATGGGATTTATGAATATTAGAAGAGAAACGATTCTAACTATAACTTCGTTAGATAAAACCTCTTACACATCCTACTTGTATTGGAAAGCTTCGGGTGCAGCTAAAACTGAAGACAGTCATGAATATCCTCCATCATCAGAGGGAGGATTTGATAGTTTTTCGGCTTTAGTTAGCGGGCAAGGAGGGACTGATATGTTTTAAAAGTGGGTGATTTCAAAGAATAACACAAAAGTCGGTAAGCAGATGGTCAAAACTTTTAAATATATAAAAGTTATATTTAAAAATAAGGATGTTGGTGTATTTATCATTATACACCCAATTAGTGGTGGCGCTACGGCTCCATTCATTATGGCAGTAAACGAAGAAGGAGAAATTATTGGTGGTATTGGAGCAAATGGCATCACAATTACAAACTACAATGGCGGCGGTGGTAGTGGGGGATATACAGTATATTCCTATCTAGGTACGCAATCAGAATACTGTTATGGTGATTGTCCGGAAGGGTACATTGAGGTCTTTCCAACTGAATCAGAAGAATAACTACAATAACGGTTATTAATGAACTGAAATGGAGGGCGCAACTCAGTATTGATTGAATTCGATATTCAGCGCCTTTCCTATAAACCAAGGCATACTTATTATGAACAGATTATGAAATCAAAATTAATATTGTTAGGAATTACAGGATTATTTATTGTGCTTTATCAGTATATTCCTAGCACAAAAGTGGTTAAAAATAGTCCCACTGAAGAAAGAAAAACAGAACAAGCACTATTGCCAAACTTAACGAAATATGAACAATTAAATCCTATAAACAAAGAATCATCTCAAGCAATAGATTTATTAGCTACAATGCCATTAATTTCTGAAATACAACATCGATTTAATACTACTCAAGACTTATACTCATTTTCGCAAGAATTGATTCATTATTCAAAAAATGGCGATAGTGAAACCCAATTTTATTTAGGTAAAATAATTCAATTTTGTGAAACTGCATTGGCCTTAGCTGGCAGTACAAATAATGAAATAGGATTAACATTAGAGTTACACCTCTGGTGGAGGAATAGATGTTCATCATTTTCGCTAGATAATATCTATGAATTTGGAAAGGCAGAAAAGTGGTTGGAATTGTCATCGGCCGGTGGTTATGCTCCAGCAATAATATACTCATTATATCGAGAAATAGTTTTAGTGAGAGATCAGAATACATTAGATGAATTACATTATGCATTAAAAAGCCAACACTCAGATGTATATTTATATTTAGGTGACCTCAGTACAAGTATAACAACTACTGAAGCATGGAAATTTATAGCATGTGAGCATGGTTATGATTGTACCCGTCAATCTAAAGAGATGTGGCGTTTTGGTCAAGCGGCCTACTGTGAAGTTGAGCGATTTGATTCTCGTTTGTGCGATACCGATATTGGCTATATTGACTACGTTCAATCTAGGTTAAGTAGTGATGATTTCAAGAATATATTAATTAAGAAGAAGTCATTACAAAAGATTTTAACTTCTGGCAATATAGATAGCATGTCTCTAGATATGATTCTTGACTAAAGTGATTGCAATATCTACTAAACCATGACTTATGGTAATATTACTTAATTTTGACAAGAATAATTAATAATTGTCCCGTCCGAACGGCAAATGACTAGAATTCATTCCGGTGTCTGTCTATTTTTCAAGAAAATCGGTTTATTCTTAAGCATTTACTATGAAAATTTACTTAATAATCAAAACTGCATCATACTAACTTACTCAATTTTTAAGATTCATAAAACCTAGAGGCAATAACCCCTAATATCTTTGGACAAATATTATTACATGGTTAATCATGTCGGAGGATAATAATCACCTGCCAAATTACCTTTCCAAAATATCATTAATCGTTGTTTAGTTGTTGACTTTTTCCTGCGTGTAAACACCTCGGCAGGTGTTGATCCATCAAGATAATCGTGAGGGCGAAGATGGTTATACCAACAACGATATTCGATCAATAATCTCTGAATATCAAAATCTATATTTTCTGGCAGTAATTTTAATTTAGATTTAAAGCTACCAAAGAATCGTTCAATGCGACCATTCTGCCATGGACAACCTTTATCTGACTTTTGATGTCTTATGCCGAGCAACCAACAAGATGTTCGAAACAGGCAAGAGGTAAACATCGATTCATTGTCCGTTCGAATGCTTTCAGGGTTACCGAATAATTCTATTGCATCAAACAAGGCTCGAAGTATATTAATAGTACTTTTAGTTTTTAGCTGAGTCAGAGAGATAGATAATCGACTTTGATGTTCAATAATTCCAAGAATTGGTGTTTGATCATTAACTTTACTGGTGAGGAATGTTAAATCCATTGCCCAGATTTTATTAATAGGAATATTCCTCGGTTTCTTATGCTTAAGTTTCCTTTTCAATACTTGAATTTCATATTGATGTTTCTTTATTGTCTAAGCGACGTAGGTTTTGCTAACAGTCATTTTTCTAGAGTCAGAATATCTTCGATTGAACATGTAAGTGACTGAGCGACATCCTCCATTGGATAAAGCTTTTAGTTTGAGCACTTCTTTCACTACCCAAGGCGGTTTAGGGGCATTTCGATATCCGTGATTTAGTTTCGCAACTTTTCTGGAATAATAGCTTCTGATGTTCTGTGAGCTTTTGAATTTCAGATATTGCCGGACGAGTAATAATAGAAAGAGTAGTGTGGTTAACATCATTTTATGTTTCACATAAAAATATGGACTATACACATTATATTATTTAAGGTTTTAATTGATGTCTATAATCAGGATCAGAAGCTTAATCGTGACGAATAAATGTTAATAGGCAACTAAAATTGTTCTATTTGTTATCAGATAATTTTAATCAAAATCACTTAAAATGGTGTCGTAAAAGAACGAGTCTACATCGGAGGTACCATATTGACTGATACCGTTGGTGGTACTGAGTCGGGTAGTAAAATTGGATTTATCCATCGTGATAGATTAGGCTCTGTTGTCACCATTTCGGATGAAAATGGGGATATTGTCGATAATAAGAGTTATGATCCTTTTGGCAAGCCTAGGAAAGGTTCCTTTGAGAATGTCTCACCATCTACATTAACTAAAGTTGCTGATTTGGGTAACTTTGACTTGTATACTGATCGTGGATTTACCAATCATGAACACTTAGATGATGCCGAGTTGATCCACATGAATGGGCGCGCCTACGATTACAACCTCGGTCGATTCTAGAGTGGAATTAACCACAAAACTTTAGTTTTGACTAAATCCCAATATATTCCTGAAGCGTACTTATCTAAGACTCTGTTTTAATTAACTTTTATTTAATTAATCCTTAGGTATGAAAATTGTATACCTAAGTTTATAAGTTTGATTAATATAAAAGCTAAAAACAGGAGAGTGTTGCAATGTCGCTATTTGGAAATATCATTTGGCTTATTTTTGGTGGGATCTTTATTTTCATTGGTTATGTGATTGGTGGAATTGCCCTTTGTATGACAATTATCGGTATTCCTTGGGGATTTCAGTGTTTTAAACTAGCAATATATGCTCTGTTACCCTTCGGTAGTGATACCCGCAGAACTGATGCTAATGATAGTAGCTTAAACTTGCTAATGAACATTATTTGGTTAATTTTTGGTGGTCTATGGGTTGCCATTAGTCATCTGATATGGGGACTGTTTTTATCTATCACCATCATCGGTCTTCCTTTTGGATTACAACACTTTAAGATGATGCGATTAGCCTTCACACCTTTCGGACGACAAATTTACGATATTTAATTCAAATATTGACAATAAAAAACTTAAGTTTGCCTAGCATCTTTTAGTAACTAGGTTAAACTTAGCCCCCATAGAATATCCAAACTTTTATTCATTTAGGGGGCCTCATGGGATCCAAATTCCAAGATTTTCTTAGCAAGCAAATTACTGAACTACATAACACCGGTTTATATAAAGACGAGCGTGTGATCAGTAGCCAGCAAGCAGCAGATATCGCAGTACAAAATGGTCAGCAAGTCATTAACTTTTGTGCTAATAATTACTTAGGACTTGCTAACAGCCAAGAACTCATTGAAGCAGGGAAATCAGCTCTCAACAAGTATGGCTATGGTATGGCCTCTGTCAGATTCATCTGTGGTACTCAGACTGTCCATAAAGATTTAGAACAGCGCCTCAGCAGTTTTCTAGGTATGGAAGACACCATTTTGTATGGTTCATGCTTTGATGCCAATGCAGGGCTCTTTGAGACGCTCCTTGGCCCTGAGGATGCTATTATCTCTGACGAGTTAAACCATGCCTCGATTATCGATGGGGTAAGACTTTGTAAAGCCAAACGTTTTCGCTATAAAAATAATAATATGGATGACCTAGAGCAGCAATTAATTGCTGCAAAAGATTGCCGGTTCAGATTAATTGCCACAGATGGTGTGTTTTCCATGGATGGTATTATTGCAAATCTAAAAGGAATTTGTGACCTAGCCGAGAAATATGATGCCATGGTTATGGTCGATGATTCTCACGCTGTAGGTTTTATTGGTGATCAGGGTAAAGGCACTCCTGAGCACTGTGGTGTGATGGATCGAGTCGACATCATAACAGGAACTCTAGGTAAAGCTTTAGGTGGCGCTTCAGGTGGTTATACTTCAGCGAGTAAAGAAATTGTTGAATGGTTAAGAAATCGTTCAAGACCTTATTTATTTTCAAATACTCTGGCGCCGATGATTGCTTCAGCCAGTATAAAGGTACTTGATCTGCTTGAATCAGGTAATGATTTAAGAGAAAAGCTACGCAGCAATAGTATTTACTTCAGAGAACAAATGAGTACTTTAGGTTTTGATCTGGTTCCTGGCGAGCATGCCATCATTCCAGTGATGTTGGGTGATGCAAAGCTTGCTAAAAGTTTTGCCAATCAAATGCTAGAAGAAGGCATCTATGTGGTTGGATTTTCCTTTCCAGTTGTACCCAATGGAAAGGCAAGAATTCGCACCCAAATGTCAGCTGCCCATGATAAGTCTCATATTGATAAAGCGATAACAGCCTTCGCAAAAGTTGGTAAAAATCTTGGGGTAATATAGGAAATACAATGAAAACTCTTGCCAAATTAAAAGCAGAACCAGGTATTTGGATGCATCAAGAAGATGTGCCTGAAGTCGGTCACAATGACGTCCGTATCAAAATTAAAAAGACAGCAATTTGTGGTACTGATATACATATTTATAAATGGGATACCTGGTCGCAAAATACCATTCCGGTTCCGATGACAGTCGGTCATGAATTTGTTGGTGTTGTTGAATCTCTAGGACAGGAAGTTAAAGGTTTAAGTATCGGTGATAGGGTTTCTGGCGAAGGTCATATTACTTGTGGCTATTGCCGTAATTGCAAAGCGGGAAAACGCCATCTGTGTAGAAACTCTTTTGGAGTAGGAGTAAATCGCCAGGGTGCTTTTGCTGAATACTTAGTTATTCCTGCAGAAAATGCATTTAAAATTCCCGATGATATACCGGACGAAATGGCAGCTATTTTTGACCCCTTTGGTAATGCTGCTCACACTGCCTTATCCTTTGATTTGGTAGGAGAGGATGTTTTAATAACAGGTGCAGGCCCTATAGGTATCATGGCGGTTGCAATCTGTCGTCATGTTGGCGCTCGTAATATTGTTATTACCGATATTAATGAATATCGACTTGCACTTGCAGAAAAAATGGGTGCAACTAGAGCTGTTAATGTAGCAAAAGAAAACTTAACTGACGTGATGAAAGAAATCAATATGGTTGAAGGTTTCGATGTGGGTCTTGAAATGTCTGGAGTTGAATCAGCGTTTAACAGTATGCTCGAATCAATGAATCATGGTGGCAGTATTGCAATATTGGGCATCCCATCGTCGAATACAAAAATTGATTGGAATCAAGTTATATTCAAAGGTCTGCACCTAAAAGGTATCTATGGCCGAGAAATGTATGAAACTTGGTATAAGATGGTAGCCATGTTGCAATCAGGGCTTGATTTGTCACCCATAATCACTCATCAAATGCCTGTTGATGATTTTCAAAAAGGTTTTGAAATTATGGCATCAGGTCAATCAGGAAAAGTTATCCTTAACTGGGAATAGCTGAAATATTTCATAGTTATGAATAATGTAATTTCTATCAACTGGCAATGGCTAAATTTCGATGCGTTAAGCAACACTCAGCTATATCAGTTATTAAAGCTTCGTCAGGACGTTTTTATCCTCGAGCAAAAATGCCTGTATTCTGATATGGACGATGTAGATGCCAACTGTATTCATTTATTAGGTTATCAAGGCGAAACATTAACAGCTTATTTGCGTTTAATTCCTGCACAATATCATGCATCGAATAATATTGCCTTGGGTCGAATTATTTCTTTAGCTTCCAGTCGTGGTGCTGGTCTAGGCCTTGCAATGATGCAACAGGCAATGGACTATACTTTAGAACATTACCCAAACATAAATATTCAATTAGGCGCTCAATGTTATTTACAAGCATTTTATGAAAAGTTTAACTTTAAAGCCATTAGTGAGCCTTATGATGAAGATGGAATTATGCATATCGATATGCTTTTTAAGCGGAAAAATAATTAAATTAGATGAATAGAATTTCAATTGGAAACATCAATAATCAAAGAGCAGCTCAAGCCTTTTGTGATTATCTTAAGTCTCAAAAGATTAACGCTTGGGCTGAACAAGAGCAAGCCGTTTACAATATCTTAATTGATAATGAACAATCTGAAGATTTTGCTTCTGCTGAACTTAGGGAATTTCTGAGTAATCCTGGAAATAGTAAATATCTAGATGCCTCCTGGAATGAAGGTTCAACAGAAACAAAAATTTCGTCAAGCACGAACAAAGCTTCATTTGTAGATCTCAAGAAATTTTCATCTAGAGCAGGCTTCATGACAAAAGCACTTGTTATAATTAGTGTAGTTGTTACTGCTATAACGGGCTATGGTAGTAATACTGAGCTTACAGAACTACTTTTTATCTCTGTACCGTCATTACAATCTTCAGGATTAATTGAGATAGCTTCTGGCGAGTATTGGCGACTACTGACCCCTATTTTTTTACATTTTATGACCATCCATATTCTGTTTAATATGATGTGGCTTTGGGATTTAGGTGGAAGTATTGAACGAATACAATCACCAAAATTCTTACTGTTCTTTGTGGTTACCGTTGGGATACTGTCTAATTTATTTCAATACTACTCTAGTGGATATTCAGCTTTTGGTGGAATGTCAGGTGTTGTTTATGGATTGTTAGGCTATACTTGGATGAGAAGTTTAAAGGCAGATTCTGGTTATTCTTTACCAAAAAGTATCATCGCCTTTATGTTAGGTTGGTTAGTCCTTGGCTATACTGGATTGATCGGCCCCATTGCAAACGGAGCCCATTTAGCTGGAATGGTACTGGGCGTAGTCTATGGATTTATCTGGAATAATATGAAAGAAAAAAGCTGGCAGCATATCTCAGTTTCTGAACTACATGAGCGTGGCGAAAAGTGGCAAGTGGTCGATATTCGCGATCAAAACACATTTAATGAGGGACATATTCCTCAAGCTATCAATTTAAATAATACAAACTTCCAAAGTTATATCGATGACCATGATTTTGAAAAATCTCTAGTGGTGGTTTGCTATCATGGCAATAGCTCAAAAGGAGCTGCAGCTACAATGTGTAATGCAGGTTTTAAAGATGTCTATAGTCTAGACGGAGGAATGGTTGCTTGGTCGATGCAACATCCGGAATTAGTTGAACGTTCTTAAATTTTCTGAAACGTTAGCGTTTTTCTAAAATAACAGAACCGGCTGAATAACCAGCTCCAAATGAACAGATCACCCCAACATCGCCTTTTTGTAAATCGTCAGAATATTTATGAAATGCAATGATACTACCTGCACTACTGGTATTACCGTATTTGTTTAATATGACCGGAGACTCAGTAGAGGAAAATTCTTTACCTAGGACTTTTTTTGAGATGTAATGATTCATACTAAGGTTAGCTTGATGGAGCCATAATC
>JBLHLI010000034.1:0-10995 GCA_047618765.1 Enterobacterales bacterium
CTGCAACTGCCGTTTCATCAGCAAGGTCGGTTAAAAGCATCTCAAGGCTAGGCGCTACTGGACCATCTTCACTATGTTTTTTAGCAGCAGCATAAGCTTGACTTGCTCTGCTACGATCTCCTTTAGCAAACCAAATATCTCCACGTAACATTTCATAGGAACTACCGAATTCATCACCAACAACTTCTGCAATGATTGCTAGGGCTTTATCGCCTTCATTTTGAGCTATCAATGTGCGAACAAGACGAATACGCGCTATATGCTCTACCGTGCCGTGTTGCGCATTGTTCATTGCGTCTTTTAAGTGTTGAGCTGCAGTGCCTAAATCATCTTGAGCGACAGCCAATTTAGCAAGTTGTAAGGACAATAGATTACTGTAGATGCTATCAGGATTTTCTGTATTGAAGGCTGAAGCAGCGGTAATGAATTTTTCATTATCGTTTTGCTCAGTTAATAATACCATCACAGTTTCATAACCATCTGAAGCTTTAGCTAAAGTAAGCTCTTGTTGTTTATCAAAATAACGAAAACCGAAAATACCCACCAAGCCTAAAACTAAACCGGCAATAATAGTTGTTCCGTATTCTTTAAACCACTTTTTGATGGCTTCTACTTGTTGTTCTTCAGTTTCAAATTCCACTTAACATTCCTTAAACTTTAATTTTATTTACTTACTTAATTAGTTACTTACAAATAGTCATTTAACCAGGCTGATAGATCATCTATCGATATCTGAATCTGTTCTCGTTGTTCTCTGAGGAACTTAATTGTTACCTTTTTTTCAATCAATTCATCATCACCCAGTATCAAACAAAGGCTAGCACCACTCTTATCTGCTTTCTTCAATTGCTTCTTAAAATTTCCTGTTCCACAATGGGTGAGGATTTTCAACCCTGGGAGGATATTACGCAAGTCTTCAGCGAGTAAAAGTGCCTTTTTTTCTGCTTTTTCGCCCAATCTTGCCAAATAAACATCAATTTCATCACCAATAGCAGAATTTTCATCCAAATCGGTTAAAAGTGCGACCAATCTTTCTAGACCCATTGCAAAGCCTACGGCTGTTGTTTCTTTACCGCCCAATTGTTCTACAAGACCATCATAACGACCGCCGCCACAGATCGCCCCTTGAGCACCTAAGGAATCGGTGAGCCATTCAAAAACAGTACGATTATAATAATCTAGGCCGCGGACGAGACGACTATTAACTTTATACTCAATACCAGCTTCATCCAATTGATGACATAATGATTTAAAATGTTGCTCTGATTCTTCATCTAAATTTTCAATTAATCTAGGAGCATTTTCTATGAGTTCCTGCATAGCAGGGTTTTTACTATCGAGTATCCTCAGAGGGTTAAGTTCAAGCCGACGTAAACTATCTTCATCGAGAAGCTCTTTACTAGCACTAAAATAGTCAACCAAAATGATACGATAATTAGCTCGGGCTTCTGAATTACCAAGAGAATTTATTTCTAATTTTGCCAGATGAGCAATGCCTAGTGCTTTCCAAATTCTAGCTGTCATCAAAATTAATTCAGCGTCAATATCGGGACCCGCTAAACCAAAAACTTCTGCTCCCATTTGATTAAACTGTCTATAACGTCCTTTTTGAGGTCGTTCATAGCGAAACAACGGTCCCATGTACCAAAGGCGCTGTTCTTGATTATAGAGTAAACCATGCTCTATACCTGCCCTTACACAACCTGCTGTACACTCTGGACGTAGGGATAAACTTTCACCGTTTCTGTCTTCAAAGGTGTACATTTCTTTTTCAATAATGTCGGTTGATGCTCCGATTGATCGGGCAAATAAATTTGTCTGCTCGACAATGGGCATACGGATTTCTTTATAGCCATAAGTTGACAGTGTTTTTCGTAACACCGACTCTAAATGTTGCCATATATTGCTTTGGCTTGGGAGAATATCATTCATCCCACGAATTGCTTTAATTGGTTTTGACACTAAATTTTTCTCATATCTCAAATATTTTTCACTGCGATTTCTGTTTTTAATCTTTCTGCAATTTGAGCTCGAATAGTATTTTCAAGTTTATCGACCAGTGTTTCATTATCTAATCGTTCTTGAAGCTCACCTTTAACATAGAGCAAACTTCGTTTACCCCCTGTTAAACCGATATCAGCAGAAAAAGCTTCACCGGGACCATTCACAACACATCCGATGACAGCAACATCTAGGGGTTCCAAAATATCTTCTAATCGCCCTTCAAGAGCACTAACTGTCTTAATCACATCAAACTCTTGCCGTGAGCAAGATGGGCAAGCAATTAGATTGATGCCCCTAGATCTAATTTTTAATGATTTTAAAATATCAAATCCGACTTTAATTTCTTCAACAGGATCAGCAGCTAAAGAGACCCTAATGGTATCACCGATACCCTCAGCCAAAAGCATTCCAAGGCCAACAGCCGATTTAACTGAACCGGAACGTAATCCCCCAGCTTCAGTAATACCTAAATGCAATGGTTGATCAATTTGTGAAGCTAATTGTCTGTAAGCATGTACTGTCATAAATACATCAGAGGCTTTTAAACTGATTTTATAATTATCAAAATTTAATTTGTCTAAAATATCAATATGTCTGAATGCTGATTCGACAAGCGCTGCAGGAGTTGGTTCACCATATTTTTCTTGAATGTCTTTTTCCAGTGAGCCAGCATTAACACCAATACGAATAGGTATATTTTTATCTTGCGCCATACTTACTACTGAGCGAACACGATCAGCTGAACCTATATTACCTGGATTAATTCGTAAACAATCTACACCCGTCTCCATTACTCTTAATGCAATACGGTAATTAAAATGGATATCGGCAATTAAAGGCACATCAACTCTGGCACGTATTTTTGCAAAGGCGTCCGCTGCTTCATTGGTTGGAACAGATACCCTTACTAGATCTGCACCAGCACCAACAATGCGTTCAATCTGATTAACTGTTGCTTCAACATCACAGGTATCAGTATTAGTCATGCTTTGGACTGAAATAGGTGAATCTCCGCCAACAGGCACAGAACCAACATATATTTTTTTACTCACTCTGCGAGTTATCGGGGACGGAATATGCATTGTCTAATTTTCACCAAGCATGAAACGAGCTGTTTCACCAGCAGGATAAACCGATAAATCGACTCGTTCATTATTAAATTGTATGCTTACTGCTCTAGGCTTTCCTAAAACAACCTTGATAGGTGCAAATCCACTAACGGAAAAACGTCGTCCAGATGATTTTAATCCTACCGCTAGCACGTCATCGTTACTGTCCGTTACCTGTACCCAGCAATCATCTAAAAAGGTAAACTCTATTTCTGCTTCAACACTAATATCAGCATTACTAGCCTCTTCAGTGATATTTTCAGGTTGGTTTTCAACTTGTACAATTTCTATGTTATCAGTTGATGTAGTATCTTGAGTTTGCTCTTCTAACTCTAGATAATTTTCATTTTCATTAGTCACTACTTCATCAGCGGTATTGTTTTCAACATCATTAGCTGCATTATTATTTACATTATTTCTACTGTCATTCAAGGTAGGAGTCATGTTAACAGCTGTAGTACTATCGTTATCACTTCTCTGGGAAAAAGCCATCCATCCAAGCACTAAAAGAGTAATAATTAACACTAAGCTTAGAATTTTAAACCACAACATATGACTGCCGATTTGGCTCTTAACAGGAGCAATGTCCTTTGAAGGCACATAATAATTACGCACAATCTCAAGACCAATATTCTGAGTATAGATTGCAACAACCTGCTCTTCATCAATTTCTACTGCTCGAGCGTAGGTTCTCAAATAACCACGAATGAAAGCATCGGGGATCTGATCGGTATATTGATTTGATTCAAGCTGTTCAATGACCGAAGGTGATAGATTTAACTGTCTAGCGACTTCGGCTTTACTGAGTTTGAGTTTCTTACGTGCAGCAGTAAGCAACTCACCAGGACCATTTGAATCAGTCTTAGAGACATCGCCAGAGTCTTTTTTTTCTGGACTAGTATTCTCGTTATCTATTTTAGCCATTGGCTTCTAGTATCCAAGTAATCCACAGTTTGTTGTGAGTCGGGGTATAACTGTTCAAGTTTAATTCCATAACTTGCCACAGCATTCATATTGCCTAACTTTGATTCAGTTCGAAGGGCTAGCCATAAGGAGCGTGGGGTGTGCTCAGCAATTTTCTCATATCGAGATAGATAAGATCGACTGCGTTGAAATCGATCTTTTCCAAACTCTATTGTTGCCATACCCAGTAATGAATCGCGCTGACTTGGGTTATGATTAAGCGCCTTACGATACATAACTTCAGCTTTCACTGTATCACCAGCAATAAGGCTACAAGTAGCTGCATTTTCGTAGGTGCCACCAACATCTTTATTGCTTAGAATTTTGGCTGAGGCATCAAACATTTCAATACTTTTCTTTAATTGATCATTACGGCATAGAAATACGCCATATTGATTTAAAAGTGCAGGGTTTTTTGCATTAACAGCCATTGCTTTTTTATAATATCGCTCTGCTAATTTATTTTCTGAGACTTTTTCGTAGTACCAAGCAAAGCCTCGGAGTACATTTTCATTATTTGGCAGGTGGGTAAAAGCTTTATCGAGGTTAAATTTAGCTTTCTCGTAATCACTCTGAGCAAGATATCGAAGGCCGAGACTTAAACGAGTACTAGCAGCTTTTTCTTTATCGTAATCATCACCAACATCAGTTTGGTCAGATGTAGAATAAGGTGTAGTAAAAGATGAACTTGTAGTTGTACAACCTGTGATTAAAATCAACAAAGTTAATGGCACCAAACGACTTAATTTATACATTTGAAATCCCTACTCAGTAATGTTGTTTACTTTGATTCTATTTTTATCCTTTCGTTCCATGCGCCTAGTACGATCATTCACTTTTCCAGCTAATTGACCACAGGCAGCATCGATATCGTCGCCTCGTGTTTTGCGAGTAGTCACTATCATACCATTAGATTGGACTATCTGTTCAAAGGCTTTTATCGATTTTTGAGTAGAAGTTTTATAGGAACTACCAGGAAAAGGATTAAAAGGGATTAAATTTAACTTATTGGGAATTCCTGTAAGAATTTTAACTAATTCTTCGGCATGTTCTGGAGTGTCATTCACCCCATCTATTAATACATATTCTATGGTTACTTTACGAGCAGCTTTAGATTTATCGAGATACTTTCTGACTGAGTCTAGTAATACGTTAATCGGGTATTTTTTATTAATAGGAACAAGCTCATTACGTAACGCATCATTTGGTGCATGAAGAGATAGAGCAAGCGCCACATCCGTTACGTCCAACAACTTATCTAGAGCTGGAACGATACCTGACGTACTAAGGGTTACACGTCTTTTTGAAAGACCGTAAGCATTATCTTCCAACAGTAGATTCATTGCTCCTACTACTGGTTCAAAATTGAGTAAAGGCTCTCCCATTCCCATAAATACAACATTGGAAATAGTACGATTACCTGTAATCTTAGCTGAGCCAAAATACTTCATGGCATGCCAAACCTGCCCAATAATTTCAGAAAGAAGCAAATTACGACTAAACCCTTGAGCACCAGTCGAACAAAAAGTGCAATCGACAACGCAACCAACTTGAGAAGAAATACAGAGAGTGCCGCGATTTTTTTCAGGGATGAAAACGGTTTCTATTGCTTGACCACTTTCAAGTTTTAATGCCCACTTAATGGTTCCATCAGTAGAGACTTGTTGGGAAAGAACCTCAGGTGCTTTGATGTAAGCAATTTCTTTGAGTTTTTCGCGAAGTGACTTTGATACATTAGTCATAGCATCAAAGTCATCGACACCATACTGGTGGATCCATTTAAGGATCTGAGTACCGCGAAATGGCTTTTCACCTAAATCAGCAAAAAACGTTTGTAAACCTGTCAATGACAGGTTTAAAAGGTTTACTTTTCCATCTTCAGTTGAAGTAGTCATAAGTGGCATCTAAAATAATTACTGATGACTATCGAGTACGAGGACTAAGTTCTTCAGCTTGGAAGAAATAGTTAATTTCACGCATCGCAGATGCTAAAGAATCAGAACCATGAGTAGCATTTTCATCCAAAGAATCAGCAAAATCAGAACGAATCGTTCCAGAAAGAGCTTCCTTCGGATTAGTAGCACCTAAAATCTCTCTGTGAGCAAGAACAGCATTTTCACCTTCTAGAACTTGAATCATCACAGGACCTGAAGTCATGAAACTAACAAGGTCATTAAAGAAAGGACGCTCACTATGCTCAGCATAAAAACCTTCCGCAAGTTCTTTAGTAAGGTGCAACATTTTAGCTGCAACAACACGTAAACCAGCACGTTCAAAACGTGTATAAATCTCTCCAATAACATTTTTAGCAACTGCATCGGGCTTAATAATTGAAAAAGTACGTTCCATAGTCATAATTTGCTCTACCTGTTTAATTTAATAAATATAATATATATATAAAGAATTTTCTGAAAATAAACCTAAAATCAATAACTTAAAGACTTATCTAGTTAGCAAAAAGTTTGCAAATAAGCTTTTATTACACTTTTATTACATAAACCAAGCTAATTTTCAGACGACTCTCTTTTGCGCGCGCGTATTATACCTGAATTACTGATAATGGGTAGGATCTTCGACCCCTGCTTCAATAAAGCCTTGCTTTCTTAACCGACAACTATCACAGACAGCACAAGCTTTGCCATCTTCATCGGCTTGATAACAAGAGACGGTTTGACTGTAATCAACACCTAAGCTCATGCCAAGTTGTACAATCTGAGCCTTGGTTAAATCAATGAGCGGCGTTTCAATTTTAAGAGAATGTTCTTCAACGCCTACACGAGTTGCAAGATTAGCCATCTTCTCGAAAGAAGCAATGTATTCAGGACGGCAATCGGGATACCCCGAATAATCAACAGCATTAACACCAACAAAAATATGATTAGCACCCAACACTTCAGCCCAACCTAGAGCAATCGATAAAAAGATAGTATTGCGAGCTGGAACATAAGTAATAGGAATACCACTGGTTTCATGATCAGGAATTTCAATCGAAGTATCAGTTAAAGCAGAACCGCCAATTTGAGACAGATCAAGATTAATAATTTTATGCTCAGTCACACCAGCTTGTTTAGCAATAAGTTTTGCAGCATTTAACTCAACACTATGGCGCTGAGAATAATCAAAGCTCATAGCATAACAATCAAAACCAGCCGCTTGAGCCTGAGCCAAAACAGTAGAAGAATCTAAACCACCTGAAAATAACACAACAGCCTTAGACACCTTGCTTGTCTCCCCATAAAACCTTATGCAACTGCACCTGCATTCTTACCTGAAGTTTATCCCTTAAAATCCAAGCAGCGAGATCCGCAGCATCTTGCTCATGATGAGAAGGCGAGAAAAGCACCGTACATAGCCGGTCAAGTTTATGTTCCGCCACTTGCATCTTAGACCACTGATAATCACGCTCATTGCAGATAACAAATTTCACCTGATCTTTAGCAGTCAAAAACTGAATGTTTTGCATTCTATTCTTAATCATTTCACCAGAATTAGGCGTCTTTAAATCCATCACCCGAACAACACGAGCATCTATATCTTCTATAGCAAGAGCACCAGAAGTCTCAATAGACACCGAATACCCTAAATCACAGAGTCTAGCCATTAAATCAATACAGGGTTTTTGAGCTAAAGGTTCGCCACCAGTGACACAAATTTGTGGACACTCATAACTAGCAACTTGCTGACAAATTTCTTCTATCGTCATACGCTCACCACCAGTAAAGGCATACTCCGTATCACAATAATTACACCGAAGCGGACAACCCGTAAGACGAATAAACACCGTAGGCAAACCCGATGTAAGGGACTCGCCTTGAAGAGAGTAAAATATTTCAGTAATTCTTAATGATTCTAAATCCATTCTTTCAAACCCGTTATTCCAGCCCATTAGTCGTAAGCAAGAATCTAATAAATTAATAGCAATAAAGTAGCCTAAAACAAACAACTCTACTGTTCAAAAAAAGTACATATCCGCGAAGGACGTGGATAATATCACTTCAAACCAATTAAAACTAGAAACGGATCCCAAGAAGAGAAAAAATCAGCAATACAAACACAATCAGTCCTAGAAAATCTATAAACAAAGAAATAATCCAGACGCCATCAAAGCGTAGACTTCATAGCTTGGAATAAGACTGTTCGAAGCCAAGGATGGCTGAGTCAAGCCTACAAGGATGTATTCACGGCGTGTCTAATTCCAAGCTATGAATTCTACGTTAAAACCATCTACGATAGTAATGAAGTTAATTTCTAAAAAATAGGATTGGCAACAAAGATAAGTCTGGAAAAAAATCTAGCTACTCTTCAAAGCCTGTAGACGATCAACCGCCATTTGAGCAGCAGTAGAATCACCATACTGAGTAACAACTTGATTATAAGCATTAACAGCCTTTTCAGATTGACCAAGACGCTCATAAAGTTTACCCAACTTCAACCAAGCTTCAACAGCTTTACTGGAAGTAGAATGATCTTGGGCAACAATAAGATACTCACGTTCAGCATCATCAGTATTACCTTGAACAACATAAATCTGAGCAAGCCAATAACGAGAGTTAGCCACATAATTGCTATTAGGATAATCAGCAATAAACTGCTTATAACCTGCTATAGCATCATTGTAACGTTTACTCTTAACGAGGGGGAATATAGCATCATAAATTTTGCGGATCTGAGCATCATCAGTAGCGACAACAACAGGGGGCGTTGAATTATCATTAACAGTGCTGGTATTTGAATCCGAAGAAACGGAATCTACATTGCTTGCAGTACTTTGAGACTGAGTAACCTGAGAAGTAGAGGTTTGGCTATTATCATTACCAGACTCAGCTTCGTTCAAACGATTATCAATATCTCGATAAAGCTCACGCTGACGAGTAATGATTTGTTGCAGTTGATAACCTTGCTCTTCGACAACACCAAGAAGGTCACGAACTTCATTTTTCAAGCTAGTGATTTCAAATTGGGATTCTGCACGCATACGATTAGCAGATGTTAATTGTTGCTCAAGAATACGAACCCTATCTTCAAGAGATAAAGAACGAGTCACCTCAGCAGCAGAATAACTGTTAGCAAATAGAACAAAAATTAAAAAGCTTCCTACTTTACCTATATTAGATAGATAGCGGCAGAAAGCTTTAATTTGATCGATGTTCATCAGTGATAAAATCTTAAACAAATATCAATTATTCGTAAGTGATTTCAACACGACGGTTCTTAGCCCAAGAACTTTCGCTGTGACCAGAGTCAGCAGGACGTTCTTCACCAAGAGTAACAACAGTGATTTTGTCAGAAGATAAACCATAGTTCATTAGGTATTGAGCTACAGCATTACCACGCTGCTCACCTAAAGCTAGGTTATAAGTCTGAGTTCCACGCTCATCAGCATGTCCTTCAAGAGTTACACTAAACCCGCTAGCTAATAAAAATTTAGCGTGAAGTTCTAATACAGCTAGATCAGATTGAGCAACAGCAGATGCATCAAGCTCAAAGTAAATAGTACGTGTCTGACGCATTTCTTCACTTTCTTTACGTAATCGTTCTTCTTCCGTAATGACAGGCTCAGTAATAGCAGTAGTTTGAGTATCTTCTACGACATCTGGAGTAACAACAGGCTCTTCGACATCTGGAGTAGTAGAACAAGCAGCTAACCCGACAACACAAACTAATACTAATAATCTTTTAACCATTTTTTCGATCAACATTTCTAGCTCCTTAAGCTTAGATTCATTTTTTAACATTTTTTAACATCTTCACACAATGAAGCATTGTAATGGTCTGGAAGCCTATTGGAAAGCCTTATCCATTGATTTAGCACAGTATTTTATGAAATAACAGCAAAATATGATAACTAGTTCAAATATGGAGACCAAGCTGGAGCTCTTACACCGCCTTTAGATGAAGGTAATCGTGCTTTAAATCGTCCATCAATGGAAACCGCCGCTAAGACTTGACGGTCACGGTATAGAGTCGAATAAATAATCATACTGCCATTTGGAGCTATAGAGGGAGATTCATCAAGGCGTGTATTGGTGAGAATATCAATATTACCCGTCGCTAGTTCAAGTCTCGCTATATGGTATATATTACTACTACGATGTACTAAAACAATACTTTTGCCATCATCGGTATAACTTGCACCAGCGTTATAGGTTCCTTCCCAAGTCAAGCGAGTAGCTCGAGCACGAGATCCCAGTGTTTTGGTATAAATTTGTGGTTTACCACCTCGATTAGAAGTAAAGATCAAGGACTGTCCATCAGGTGCCCAGCTAGGTTCAGTATCAATAGCAGAATTATTAGTGATGCGAGTAAAACGGCCAGAAGCAACTTCCAGAGTATAAATTTCAGAGTTACCATCTTTTGAAAGTGATAAGGCCAGAGTTCGTCCATCGGGTGACCAATTCGGTGCAGAGTTAATACCCTTAAATTTGGACACACTATTTCGTTTGCCAGTATATATATCCTGTACCCAAATTTCTGAGTTTCCATTTTCAAAGCTAACATAGGCTAATTTACGCGCATCCGGAGACCAATTTGGGGCCATAAGAGGATTCGCAGAAGCCATTAAACGTTGGGGAGCATAACCATCTGAATCGGCTACAAATAGTTGATAAGGGTTATTTTCTTGTTTATTAACTGCCACATAGGCAATTCGTGTAGCAAAAGCGCCACGGATGCCGGTAAGTTTCTGAAATATTGCATCGGAAACTTGATGTGAATACATTCTAAGGGAACTGTCTTTTACTGTGGCTTGACGTGATAACAAGAGCGATGAACTACTCTGGATTAACTCACCAGCTCGAAGCACTTGCTTGGTACCTGACTGCCCTTGAAAAATATCAACAAGCTCATAGGTAACACGATAATTGCCAGGGCTCAATTCAGTAATAGTTCCTGTAACGACTGCTTCAACTCCCCTACTTCG